>DOOK01000056.1:0-10385 GCA_003512805.1 Erwinia sp.
CATCGCCAGCCGTCAGCAGGCGGGCGCTGGTCACGGCCGCTACATCGTGAGCTGTGTCTGAGACATTGCTGGCGATCTGGTGCACGGCTGCTGAGATCAGCATCCCTAATGCGGACTGATTATTGTTGTTACCGTCATTATCGGAGGCCGTCGCCAGCCCGCTCCAGATCTGCTTGCCGCTACGCAGATCGACCAGTTTTGCTGAAGCGGTCACACGCGTTTCGCTGTCTACGATCAGATATTTTGTACCGTAGCTGCTGATATCAATATACAGCGCCGCATCGGCGTTAAAAATATCGTGCAGTTTGGTCGTGGAAACGCTGCGGATGTCCGTGGCGTTGTTCAGGCCATTCTGCTTAAAGGTTTCCTCAACCACCGCCACAGGGAACACGTAATAGCCGGATTCCGCCAGCGGCTGCGTGACCAGTGAAGTAAAGCTGTGTGCCGCAGCGATATCCGTCGTATGGTTTTCCGCAGGCAGAACCAGAATGGAAGCGGGCTTGCTGGCGCGAAACGCGCTGTAGTCATGAGGCGTTTGCTTTGCGCAACCGGTCAGTGCGATCACGGCCAGCAGAGCGGTAAAGGCAAATAGCTTTTTCATTATTTTGCTCCCTGCTTATTACGCATCAGGAGATCCATATAAGAAGCGGACTCAGGAAACGCCGTTTTTTCGGCGGTAAATTGCTGGAAGGCTAAATCGGGCTGACCAGCATTCACATAAAGTAATCCCAGCTGAGCATGTAAACCTGGCGCCACCGGTTTATTTTGGGCTTTCGCCTGCTCCACGACTTTATTCAATGTATCAATTTCTTTTTGCGGCGCGCTGCCGTTTTGATAAAAGCTATAAAGCGAATTTTGGTAGTCGCCCCAGTAATAGATATTTTCTTTTTTCTGCGCGCAGGCAGTTAACAACAGTGCCGTGGCGACTGCTGCGGTATATTTTACGAATTGCATTTTCTTCTCCGTTATTTAACCGGACGCCACGCGCCTGATTCCAGACCGCTGACCAGATGATTTACCGCTTCGCGTACGGCCAGATCCATGACCTTGCCGTTAAGCGTAGAGTCATAGCTGGCGGTGCCGCCAAAACCGATCACTTCACGGTTGGAAAGCGCGTACTCACCCGCGCCCTGCACGGAGTAAACCACTTCTGAGGTCGCCACATCGACCACGTTCAGGTTAACCTTTGCGTAGGCTACCTGCGTTTTGCCGCGACCCAGAATGCCCCACAGCTGCTGATCGCCCACTTCTTTACGACCAAACTCGGTAATATCGCCGGTAATAACGTAGTCCGCGCCTTTAATAGATTGCGTGCTGTGCTTATAGCCCGCTTCATTTTTTAGCTCATCAAGATTGGCGCGATCCAGCACGTTAAAACGGCCAGTTTGTTGCAGATGGGTAATAAGAATAGTTTTGGACTGATTGCCCAGACGATCCACACCGTCAGAGAAAATGCCGTTCATATAAGAAGAGCGATTATCAAATTTCCCGACGGCTACCGGGCTTTTGGCGCCCTGATAAACCGGCTGACTGGCAGCGGTCACCTGGGGGGCCTCAATAGCGTGAGAAGATTCAGTGGCACAGCCGCTAAGCAGCGTACAGCTTAATAAAGAAAGAGCAACAAGGTTATAACGAAATTTCATTTCTTCTTTTCCATGAATAAAAAAAGACATCCAGCGTCCGCGCACAGAATACAATAATGATGCAAACAAGCACAGGAAATAATAGCGTTAACGGACAAACGGCATTTTACTGCGCGGCCCCGACAGGGAAATAATCTGTAAATGGCCCACGATCGCCGGAATAACCTGTCAGCAGAAGGCTAACAGGCTAAACTATCGGCTTACATCAGAAAACCTTTAGTAATCATGGGAAAAAAATGCCATCGGGAATTATCAAAAGCGGACTGACGCTGCTTGCGCTGCTGCTGACCGCCTGTCACTCTCCGACAAAAGAGCCGCGCCCCGTCCCGGCCACGCCACAGGAAATGCAGGCTTGGGCGGACAAAGTCTGTAGCGGTCGCACTGAGAACAACTGTCACTACTTTGCTGAAATGCAGTACGGTATCCAACGCAATTTTTATAATGCGCATCGCTACCATGGACTCACCTGTACCGTTACCGTTACATGGCGCCAAAACGGCCGCTATAGCGTGCAGAGTACTCAGGGGGATGAACAACTTTGCCTGAAAGCGTGGGGCGTGATCGGCAGCGCGGAAAACCTGCCGCCACCGCCGCCTTCCCTGCCTGCCTCAATGGTTATCGAGCTTAAACCTGACTAGCTGACAGGATATCGTTCGTAGACCCGGTCCGCTGAAAGGGTTACCCATTTCAAACCTAATCAGCTGGCAGGGTATCGTTCTCAAACCCGGCCAGCTGAAAGGGTTACCCATTTCATACCTAATCAGCTTGTCAGATTATCGCTCTTAAACCCAGGCAGCTCGAAGGGTTACCGATACCAACACCAGTCCGTCGGGCTGGCGTGGCGCTTCGCTACCCCGGGCCCTGTTCTGATACCGGGGCGCGTATAGCCTTATCAGCAGCTGGGTCTCCGGTATCTCGCGGCTACTGCCCCGGCAGTGCCCGATGGCGATGCGCCGTTTTAACCCGTTAAAAACAGGCCGTTTACGTTACTGATGGCCACTGGCTACGGTTATTTCCTGCTGATGAAAACCCGCCGTGCCGACGTGCCGCATGATGCGATGCAGGTCAGAGAATAACGCCAAAAGGCAATGAAACCCCGTCGCCGATTCGCTATCATGCGCGCTGACTTTGAATGAGCGCGCATGACGCGCCGGAGAGGGAAAGTACAATGCTGTGGTTTAAAAATTTGATGGTATATCGTCTGAATCGCGAGATCCCGCTGGCGGCAGACGAGATGGAAAAACAACTTGAGGCATTCTCTTTCACTCCCTGCGGCAGTCAGGACATGGCAAAAACCGGCTGGGTATCACCAATGGGATCCAAAAGTGATGCGCTAACCCACGTCAATAATGGACAGATCCTGGTCTGCGCACGTAAAGAGGAAAAAATCCTGCCGTCGCCGGTGATCAAACAGGCTCTGGAAGCGAAAATTAGCAAGCTGGAAGCGGAGCAGCAGCGCAAGCTGAAAAAAACGGAAAAGGACTCGCTGAAAGATGAAGTGCTGCATAGCCTGCTGCCGCGCGCCTTCAGCCGCTTCAGCCAGACATTCATCTGGATCGACACCGTTAACAATATGATTATGGTCGACTGCGCCAGCGCCAAAAAAGCGGAGGATACGCTGGCGCTGCTGCGTAAAAGCCTCGGATCATTGCCGGTAGTGCCCCTGACATTAGAAAGTCCGATCGAGCTGACGATGACCGAATGGGTTCGCTCCGGCGATACGCCAGCGGGCTTTGCACTGATGGATGAGGCTGAGCTGAAAGCGCTGCTGGAAGACGGCGGCGTTATTCGTTGTAAGAAGCAGGATCTGGTGTGCGATGAAATCGCTAATCATATTGAAGCGGGCAAGCTGGTCACCAAGCTGGCGCTGGACTGGCAGGAACGCGTACAGCTGGTGCTGTCGGACGACGGTTCACTGAAACGCCTGAAGTTCGCCGACACGCTGCGTGAGCAGAATGATGATATCGACAGGGAAGATGTGGCGGCGCGCTTTGATGCCGACTTTATTCTGATGACCGGCGAATTAACGGCACTGATCGCCAATACTATCGAAGCATTGGGCGGTGAAGCGCAGCGTTAAGAAAAGCAAAGAGGCCGGTTTTCCGGCCTCCTGGCATTCATGCTTTCAGATAACGGCAAAGGTAAGAAGAAGGTTCGGCCACCTGCAGATGGAACTCGCTGTGGCCCGGCACGTTGAACACCTGGCCCGGATCGTAATGACGCCACTCGGTTTCACCTGGCAGCAAGACTTTAAGCGAGCCGCTGACCACGGTCATCTCTTCCGGGTCGCCGGTACCAAAAGTATATTCCCCTTCCGCCATCACGCCCACGCTGGCGCGGCCGGTACTGGCACTGTCAAAACCGATCGATTTCACTTTTCCTTCGAAGTACTCGCTGACGTTGAGCATGGCACTATCCTTTATCAGAGATGAAAACGGGCAGCCCGACTTGCCTGTTACCGTTAAGCGACCAGTTCTGCGGCCAGTCCGGCCAGCAGCACATTGGAAAGCAGGACGGGAATGCCCAGCAGTTTTTGTAAGAAATCACGATGACGCTGTTGGTAGCCCAGGCAATCCAGCACCACGACATCGGCACCCTGCTCCTGAAGCTGTAGTGCGGCATCAATCAGCTCGTCATCGTGCTTTGCCCAGGGATTGGCCACGGCAAAGCAAGGCCTTGAAGCCAGACTTTGCCATTTATAGGCCTGCTCGCCCAGATATTCTTTTCGCGCCACCATCACGCCCACCTGATGCCCTTCGGTAATGGCATTGACCAACGGTGGCAGCATACGATACGGCTCCAGTAGAACGGCACGCGTTGATTTGAGATTTTTATATTCGCCTGCACAAATAATCAGAATATTTTCAAACCCTTGGGCTTCCAGCTCGTTGATTAACGCCTGTAGCGCTACCTCTACCTTCGCGGCAGAAAGAATGACGAAAGAGCCATCTTCCGTGTGCGTCATCGTCACCTTTTCGCCCGCTACCGGTCCATAACGCAGTGCGATGTCGGCCGCAGAAAGGCCGTCAAGCAGTCCGTAATGCACAATGTTCTCTTCAGGCAGGTGTTCCAGCAGCAGAGGCAACAGGTCTCTGCGAGGCGCCTTTCCTAAGGTTAAAGTAGCCAGTTTATGCGTATTGCTTTCGGCATCGCTAAACATGTCAGCCATAAAATTTCCGGAAAACAGAATATCGGTTCCGGAAAAAGCCGGCTGGCCAGGATGGGAAAATGGGGTGGTGAGGATCTCGGTCAATGGTCTGTCCAGTTGAGGGGTATGGAAACTTCAGGCGATAAATTTACCAGCGAAAATATGACGCCAGTCGAATTCGGTCAAGCCTGGATCCATGATATTGGTATGAATACACAGCAAAAAATATTGGTCATTTGTCTTCTGCCGCAAAATTATTTTTTGCTTAAGCCAAACCGCTTGCCAACAAGACTGCAGCGGACGTTTTGGCAGAAGAATCGCCTGAATTATAGGTGTTAGCGCTTACATTTTAACCACGCTTTGCTGTATCCCGGTGTTTTACGGCATCCATGCCGCCGTACGTTACTCTTTTTCTATATCTTCATAGCGAGCTTTAGCATCAATAGCTTCCTGCTCGTTTTGGTGTTCACTGATGAGCGTATCTGGCTTAGGGTGATCGGCACGAAGTTCGTACCAGGTCACACAATTTTCTTCTGTACCTTTTTTTATCGGAACAATATGCGCTTCACGAGGATAGGGCGGTCTGCCTGGCATATATTTCTCTCCTTAAAGTAGTACCGAACTGGCCGAAATTTACCTTGCAGCCAGTCTCCGTTCTTCAAGTATAGACAAAGCCTGATAATTCTCAGCCCGCCCTGCTCAACTTGAGAAAAATCGTACGCTTAACTGGCGCGAGCCAGCGCCAGCGCGCTAATAATTTCCTCAACGACCGCCTCAGGTTTCTGCATAGCATCAATAATATAATGGGCCGTCTCGTGATAAAGCTTACTGCGGGCAGCCAGCACCTCGACCATTTCGTCCGCTACAGGACGGCCGGTCAGTGTAGGACGCTGTGCCTGTTCCGGATAGGCTTCCAGCCTCGCGGCCAGCACGGCGGCATCGGCTTTTAAATAGATAACCTGCCCGTGTTCACGCATAAAATGCCGATTTTCCGGCGCCAGCACCATGCCGCCGCCGGTAGCAATGACCGTACGATCTGCCGTTACCGCCCGTAATGAAAGCGATTCGCGCTGCCGAAAGCCCTGCCACCCTTCAGCGGCAACAATATCGGTGACGGTTAATCCCGTCGTCTGCTGCAAATGTTTGTCCGTATCGCTGAAGGCGTAACCCAGCGCCAATGCCAGCGCATGACCAACCGTAGTTTTCCCGCACCCGCGCGCGCCGATAAGATAGAGAGGTAAGGACATGGCAAAAAATTCCTCAGCCTTGTTTACTGGCCGCCTGGCAGCAACCGGCAGTGAATAATGAGAGGCAGGCATCATACCGATAATTCTTCTTTGCCACCAGCAGTCACTTTTTCTTTACACCCTTAACGGACGATAAACCATTCATGCTGTTGATATATAAAATAAATAATACGTAAAGATTGCGTTACAGGAATAATGAATATGCGCCGTGATTGGCAACATTTCCTTACCCGAACGCCGTTTACTTTCCCCGTTTCTGCCCCAATATTAAGGTATAGCCCGTTAACAAGGATCCCTTATGCAGAGCGAAGAACAAAAGTTAATTGAAAGCCTGTTTGCTCGACTGAAACAGGCTGAAGCCCAGTCCGGCCCGCGTGACGCCGCAGCAGAAAAACTGATCCAGCAGCAGCTTCAGCAGCAGCCAGGCGCGCCCTATTACATGGCGCAGGCAATCCTTATTCAGGAAGCCGCGCTGAAACAGCTAAACAATCGGGTAAGCGAGTTAGAGGCAAAACTGTCCGCCCAGCCGCAGCAAACCAGCGGCGGCTTTCTTTCTGGCCTGTTTGGCGGCGGTCGCCAGCAGCAGCCTCAGCAATCCTCGTACAATGCGCCCCAGCAGCCTGCTGCATGGGGTAATACGCCGCAGCAGCAGCCCTATTCCGCGCCTGCAGCGCCTTCGGCTACCCGAGGCTTTTTAGGTGGCGCATTGCAGACGGCAGTGGGCGTAGCGGGCGGCGTGGTGATGGCGGATATGCTGACCAGCATGTTCCACCATTCGCAGCCGGAAGAGATCGTAAACATTATTAACGAACCGGCCCTGCCGCAGGAAAGCTTCGACAATAATCTGGATACGTTCAATAACGGTACCGACGCGCCATTCCTGAATCAGGATGCCGGCCTTCCGCAGGATTACAGCAACGATTTCGACGATAACGATTTTGACGACGACGACAGCTTTGTCTGACAGATTCGGCGCAAGATGAATAAACGAAAGGCGGGGATTTCCCCGCCTTTTTCTATTTGCTGCGCTGCGCCTGTAGCCATTTATCCAACTCGTTGGCAAACTGCTGACGATCGCGCTGGTTTAACGTGGCAGGACCGCCGGTCTGCACGCCGCTTGCCCGCATCGTATCCATAAAATCGCGCATGGTCAGCCGCTCTTTTATCGTTGCCTCGCTGTAGCGTTCACCACGCGGATTCAGCGCCACGGCTCCTTTCTCCATCACTTCCGCCGCAAGCGGAATATCCGCCGTGATCACCAGATCGCCAGGCTCTGCGCGTCGGACAATTTCGTTATCCGCCACGTCAAAACCCGCCGGCACCCGCAGCGTCCGTAAAAAGCGCGACGGCGGTACGCTCAGCGACTGATTCGCCACCAGCGTGACCATGACCTGCTCGCGCTCTGCCGCACGATACAGCACTTCTTTAATAACCTTTGGACATGCATCGGCATCAACCCAGACTGGCATCGCCCTTTCCTTTATCAACACAACACTGCCCCGATCTTGCCTGGCTTTTCGGGAATGGCAACCTGTTATTTACGGCATTCTACTGTTGCGGGATAATACTGATCTTGCCGTTCTTCTCCAGAATGGCGAATTTGATCTGATCCAGGCGTTCCAGCCCGGCAGTCACGCGAGCTGAACTCAAAATATCCTCTTCGGAAATGCCCGCTTTTCTGGCCCGTTCCGGCAGCAGGCTGCCGTTTTCCACCAGAATGAGCGCCGTGCCGTCAATCAGCCTGTCCAGCCTGGGAAAATGCGCTTTCAACATGCCGAACAGAATATCGACCACCACCAGAGTGATGATGGTCAGCGACGCGCCGGTGACGGAAAAATCATTGCCGAGCAGCGCCTGTTGCGTCGCCTCGCTGATAATCAGCAGCAGGATCAGATCGAACGATGTCATTTCCATCAGCGTACGGCGTCCGGCAATTTTCAACACCACCATCAGCAACAAATACATACTGGCAGCCCGCAAAACGGTTTCCATAATTGGCTCCTAAGGGTAAATCCATTGGGTAAACTGTACGCTGGTTTTATCATCCAGCGTCACGGTAACCGGATAGCGGCCCGGCTTCTGTGACTGCAGACCAATCCATACCGTTGCGCCATCACGATAGCGAGGAAAAGCCCAGTGCAGTTCAAGCGTGTTGCCGCTGCTGAATGCCTGCTGCGGCTGCGGCTGAAGCGACTGAATTTGAAAATTGTCCATTTCTTCGCCACTGAGGGTAAGCTTGAAGTAACCGGCCTGCTGCGGTTTTAGGTGAATAGTCATCGACATATCGCTGGCCAGTCGTCCAAACCGCTCGTACTCCACCTGTAATGTGCCGTCCGCAGAAACCGCCTGTTTGTTGCTCAGCATCCCTTTAGAAAACAGCCCGCAGGCCCCCAAAATCACTATGGCAAACAGAAAAAAATAACCGATACGCTGTATCCGCCACTCTACTTGCTGCAGGTGCATATACTCCTGGACCGGATAGCGGCGGCTGCTCATTTCATCTTGTTTCTTGGAATTCATTTGCGGCTCCTGGTTGTGGTTTAAGCGTAGCCGAAGCTGAATTAAGCCGGGTAATGGCGTAAGCTGAACGGAACGAAAAGACAAAAAAGAGGCTGAAGGATGACGAAAAAAATCGGTTTTATCGGCTGCGGTAATATGTCGAAAGCTATTATTGGTGGCCTGGTGGCCGCCGGCCAGGTGAAGGCGGAAGATATCTGGGTTTATGACCGCAAGCCTGAAACGAATCAGGCTATGCACGAGCAGTACGGCATTACGCCGGGCAGCAGCGCAGAGGAAGTCGCGAAACAGGCGGACATTTTGTTTGGTGCGGTGAAGCCCAACGCGATCCTGAGCGTGCTGAAGGAGATTTCCGGCTGCCTGAACAAAGAGACCGTGGTGGTGTCCATTGCGGCTGGCGTAACGCTTGATTCGCTGGCACAGGCGCTGGGGCACGACCGTAAACTGGTACGCGTGATGCCCAATACCCCCGCGTTGGTCAATGAAGGCATGACCTCCGTGACGCCTAACGTGCTGGTCACCAAAGAAGAAGCGGATGAAATCGTGGCGATTTTTAACAGCTTCGGCAAGGCAGCGCTGGTCCCGGAATATCAGATCCATGCCGTGGTTGGCGTGAGCGGCTCCGCACCAGCCTATGTATTTATGTTTATCGAAGCGATGGCCGATGCGGCGGTGCTTGGCGGGATGCCAAGAGCACAGGCGTACCAGTTTGCGGCACAGGCGGTAAAAGGCTCGGCGCAGATGGTGCTGGAAACCGGCAAGCACCCCGGCGAGCTGAAGGACATGGTCTGTTCGCCAGGCGGCACCACCATTGAGGCGGTAAAAGTCCTCGAAGAGAAAGGCTTCCGTGCGGCAGTAATGGAAGCGATACAGCAATGTATGAACAAGTCAGAGCGGATGAGTAAAGCCTGACCCACTGCAGCCCCTGCCTGAGGGGCTGCACTCTGTTCAGCCCAGCGTTTTTCTCGCCAGCGCTTCACCTTCCGCCATGGTCATTGGCTGCTGCATCCGACGTACCAGCTCGGCCGTAAAAGTGTACAGTCCGCATGATGCGACGGCCGCCAGCTGGCCTCTTTGCCCATAGAGCGCGACAAACGTTTTTTCTTTCAGCGAGCCGAACAGGCGAAAATCATCCCACTCTTTGGCATGGCCCAGGTATTCGTAACGTGTGCCGAATTGTGCCGTCCAGAAAAAGGGGACCCGATCGAACTTCTCGCCTCGCCCCAGCATATTTTTCGCTGCCACTCTGCCCTGCTGCTGCGCCACGCGCCAGTGTTCAATCCGCAGCGGGCCAGAAGCCGTAGGCCAGGTAGCAATATCGCCCGCGCTCCAAATGTTGGCAGCGATTTCCAGCTGCTCGCTGGCGGTCAGGCTGCCGTCGTCGTTAAGCGGTATATCGTGAATAAAGCCGGTGCCGGGCGCAACGCCGGTGGCCAGCAGCACGGCGTTAGCGGGCACCACACGACCATTTTTTAGCTCAACGCCGCTGACGTGGCCGTTCTCGCCCTGCAGCGAGGCCACCTCGCCTTCAATGAATTCCACGCCGTTCTCTTCATGCAGCTCACGAAAATACCGTGCTATCTGCTCACCGAACTGCTTTTTAAAAGGCAGCGCATCGGGCGCAATAATCTGTACCGACACTTTTTTCGCTCTCAATGCAGAAGCCAACTCCATGCCGATGAAACTGTTGCCCACTATTACCAACTGACTGGTTTCATCAACTTCCTGCAACAGCGTCGCGGCCTGCTCAAGGCTGCGCAATACGTGCACGCCAAACAATGCCTTGCCGCTAAAATCAGGCCGCTGTGGAATTCCGCCGGTAGCGATCAG
>DOOK01000056.1:10487-13830 GCA_003512805.1 Erwinia sp.
CCGGTAGCGATCAGAAGCTTGTCATAATGCAGGGTAGAGCCATCTGCAAAACGCAGCAGCTGCTCGCGGCTGTCCAGCTGCTCTACGTCACCCTGCCTGCGCTCGGCGTAATGCCAGAAATCATCATCCAGTAGAGGGGGAACTTCATCTATTGCCATATTGCCGGACGGCACAAATTTGCTCAGCACGGTACGATCGTAGGGCGCCTGTTTTTCACGATCGACCAATACCAGCCGTCCCTTAAAGCCTTCCCGACGTAGCGTCCAGGCCGCCGCGGCACCTGCCGCACCGGTACCCAACACAACAAAAACCGGCTCATCGTCTTCTTCCGCGAATTGATACAGCGGGGGAAGTGCTTCGGGGTCGACCTGCACCATGCCATTTTCGACCCGCACCGGAAAACGTTGCAGATCGCTTAATGCCAGCGGCTCGCACAGGCTGCCGTCGCTAATGGCAAAATGGGCTTTATGCCAGGGACAAACCAGGTAGCCGTCACGAATAGCGCCCTGCTCGAGCGGCGCGCCGGAATGCGGACATTTGGCCTGATAGGCTTTGACCTCTTCCTCTTGCCGAATCAGCAGGATCGCCTGGTCGCCAATGGGGACTTTGACCGGCTTTAGCTGCGGTAAATCCTGCAGGACGATAGCATTTTGATAGCTCACGACAGGCTCCTTTCTCATTATGTTTTAGCATTCTCAGATTGGGTAAGCCTGGCATTAACAGGGAGATCGGCCATCTTAAAGCGCAGTATCGCGCACGGGATGTAGCATAACCCCTTGTTATTTAGATTGATTAAATTTTTCGAGGGCGCGGAGAAATAGCGTTGGCACACGCTGAAGAAGCAAGCCAGTGAGTGAGAAACGGATCGACGTCCATCACGTCGACCCGCCATGGGTTAGCGGCCAGGTCCCTGAGAGAAACCACCGCGTGGCCCGCCGCCGCCGCCCCAGCCCCCGCCTCCACCGCCCGGAGGTGGGAACAGGCATCCGCTTAATGCTGTTACCAGCGCCACCACACTTACTGCCTTAATTAAACGCCCCATCACTTTTTCCTCGTGGTAACAATGGCGCTGATAGTAAGCGCCGTCGCATGGGCCGACAAGGCAGAAAATTCCTGTTAGCCCCTGTTTTTACCCGGCGTAACCACGCTTAACGCTTTCCTGCCGGGAAAGCGCAATAACCTTAAAGAAACGGCGAGAAAGCCCAGCGGATTTGCTGCGAGCGGCCTCGTAAGTTGAACGCTTTTGGCTTGCGCCTCGCTTGTTGCTTTGGTGCGTAAGCGGATGCCAGGAACATTGCTTATGCACGCGCTCAATAACTGCCACAGGAAAAACCACGCTATCACCGATACCTGACGGCATGCACTCAGACCGACACACGCATTTTTCTGCGCCGCCACACCAGCATCAGCTGCACGGTATTAATCAGCACGACAATCGCCGTCGCGGTAAAGACCCAGCGGAAGCCACCGAGAGCGGAAACCCCCGAGCCAATCAGCGGCCCAACCACATTTCCCAAATACATAAACGACTGGTTATAGCCAAAAATTCGTCCGGTGATCCTGTCGCTGGAATAGCGCAGCAGCAGCGTTTGCACCGCTGGCATCATGGCCCCTTCCGCAAATCCCAGCAGGAAACGCAGCGCGCCAAGCTGCAATGCGCTGCTTGCCCACGACATGGCGAGAAACAACACGATGGTCAGCATTAACGCGGCAAACAGAATACGCTGGGCGCCGATACGGTCGCCCAGCTTGCCCAGTCGTGGCGCAGAAAAGAGCGCCGATACGCCAGGAATAGCGGCCACCACGCCACTGACAAAGGCAATGTTTTCTACATTTGGCTCCAGCTGACGCACAAAAAGCGTGAGAATGGGACTAATGGAACCATTGCACAGCTGAATAACCAAAGTAGTGATAAACAGACTGATGATTAAACCCGGATGGCTTAGCGAGCGGAATACCATTGCGCCGCTGAGCTTTTCTTCTTTGCTGATTTTGCGGTGCCCTGTTTCCTTGATCAGAAATAGCGTGATCAGGAAGCTGGTAAGTAACAGGCAGGAGGTAATCAAAAATACGGCGCGTAAGCCAACCCAGTCGGCCAGAAAGCCGCCCAGCAGTGGCCCCATAATCACGCCGCAAATCTGCGCGGTGGAAACCATGCTGAGTGCCCAGCCGCTGCGTTCACGCGGTACCTGCGAGGCAACCAGCGCCATGGCGTTGGGAATATAACCCGAGGTGAGTCCCATCAATGCTCGCAGCAGCAGTAGCTGCCAGACGTTGGTGACAAAAGCCTGCAGGAAAATGACTATCCCCATTCCTAACGAAGCACGCAGCAGCATTAGCTTGCGTCCTTTACGATCGGCAAGGCTGCCCCACATGGGCGACACGATAGCGGAAACCATAAAGGTGATACTGAAGATTAACCCTGACCATAACGTCAACGCACTGGGATCGGTCACGCCCAGCTGCTCGACGTAAAGCGGCAAAAAAGGAATAATCTGGCTGATAGCAAGGCCGGTAAACAGGCAGCCAAACCAGACCGAAATAAGGTTAACCTTCCAGGATTCCATGTTTTTTTATGCTCTGCTGGAGAATGCGAACCATGAGTGTAACAAGTTGATGCCTGAACGCCAAAAAGGCTGGGGTGATACTAAGACAGCAAAAACAGAAAACAACTGATTGTTTCCCCTGCTTTTGTTGGGCATTTTTTTTGCGAGTTATGCCAGATGATGGAAAACAGCGGCAGGTAAGCGCCAGACGACGCACTGCCAGCACATCAGAAAAGCAGAAGGCAGAAGGCAGAAACCACAAACCAGAAACCAGAAACCAGAAACCAGAAACCAGAAACCAGAAACCAGAAACCAGAAACCAGAAACCAGAAAGCAGAAACCACAAACCACAAACCACAAACCACAAACCAGTAACCAGTAATCAGTAATCATAAAAGCAGTAAGCAGTAAGCAGTAAGCAGTAAGCAGTAAGCAGTAAGCAGTAAGCAGTAAGCAGTAAGCAGTAAGCAGTAAGCAGTAAGCAGAAAGCAGCAGGTTAAAGCCGTAAACGAAAGGCGGTAAAGAAAGCCGATTTCACCGGTAGCCAGAGAACAAAAAACCAGGCGATCGGCCCGAAGGCAAATCCTCTGACTTAAGACGCAAAAAACCCGCCATAAGGCGGGTTTTTTATCTTCTGCGCGACCATGTCGCAGCGGAAGGCTCTCTCGAATTACAGTGCAGTTACGTTAGCAGCTGCAGGGCCTTTCTGGCCGTTTTCGATAGAGAATTCAACTTTCTGACCTTCTTCCAGAGTTTTGAAACCCTGGTTCTGGATTGCAGAGAAGTGTACGAACACG
>DOOK01000229.1:0-1939 GCA_003512805.1 Erwinia sp.
GTTCCGGTCTCGGCATTCCTGCTGAACCGCTCTTCCGATCTCAAACCCACCTTCAACAATATTGACGAAACTGTCGCTGGTGGTGACTTCCAGCGCAATATCGGGATAGCGCTGACGAAAAGGAAGCAGCAACGTGCGTAAATAGAGCGCCTCGGCGCTGCGTGGAAGGTTCAGCCGTAAAGTACCGCGCGGATCGCTGCGCCAGTCATTCAGCTCGTCCACGGCTAAAGAGAGATCCAGCATCGCTGGCTCTATACGCAGCAGAAAGGCCCGTCCCGCTTCGGTCAGCGATACGCTTCTGGTGGTGCGGCTAAGCAGCCTGACGCCGGTACGCTGTTCCAGATTGCTGAGAGTATGGCTCAGAGTAGAGGGGGTAACGTTGCGCTCTTCCGCCGCTTTACGAAAATTAAGATGGCGGGCGATAGCGATAAATATTTCCAGTTCCTGAAGCGTGGCGCGTGTTTTCATATTAGTGATTTTTTTTCATTAATCTGCTCTGAAAGCATCAATTGTTGATTTTATTGCCGCAAAGTATAACGGTTCTGTCGATATCAAACGGAGAAAAAAATGAAACGCAGACTGTTAGGTAATCTTGAAGTGTCAGCGGTTGGCCTGGGCTGCATGGGAATGTCCTTTGCCTATGGCAAGAGCGATGAGCAACAGGCGATCGCTACGTTGCACCGGGCTTTCGAGCTGGGCGTGGATTTTCTGGATACGGCGGAAGTCTATGGTCCTTTTGAAAATGAAAAGCTGTTAGCAAAAGCGCTAAAAGGCTATGGCGGCAAGATTAAGGTCGCCACAAAATTTGGTTTCAACATCACCGACCAGGGAGAAGGCTGGGAAAGGATCAAGGGCGTGAACAGTCAGCCAGCCAATATTCGTAAAGTGGCGGAAGCCTCATTAAAAAGGCTGAATGTGGAAACGATAGACCTGTTTTACCAGCATCGTCCCGACCCGGCCGTACCGGTTGAAGAGGTGATGAGCACGCTGGCTGATTTGGTTCGCGAGGGAAAAATTCTGCATGTCGGCCTGTCAGAAGTGTCTGGCGAAACGTTACGTCGTGCCCATGCCGTTTATCCCGTGACGGCCCTACAAAGTGAGTATTCGCTGTGGAGCCGAGACGTGGAAAACAGCGTGCTGCCTGTTTGCCGCGAGCTGAATATTGGTTTTGTCCCTTACAGCCCGCTGGGGCGCGGTTTTCTGACCGGCAAAATGGCTGCGCCGTCAACGCTGGACGACCAGGACTATCGACGAGGGTTACCGCGCTTTCAGCCGGAAGCGCTGGCGCAAAATGCGCAGCTGGTAGCGCAGCTAACGGCAATGGCCGCAGGTTATCGCAGCACGGCGGCGCAGATTGCGCTGGCCTGGGTGCTGGCGAAAGGGCCAAATATTGTGCCGATCCCCGGCGCACGTAAAATTGTCCATCTGGAAGATAACTGTGGTGCGGCGGAGATTGCGCTGGCGGCGGATGATGTGACCCTCCTGGATCGCTTGTTTAGCCGGGAAAACGTAGCGGGCGAGCGCTATTCAGACAATGAGTTTGCGCTGGTAGAGCGGTAAATAAAATTTTTTAGCCTTAAGCCTGCATCGGTATCCGGGATGTCCGGATATTGCTGTAGGTTTTTTTTATAAGGCTGGCGGCCGTAAACGAGTTTGCATCAGGCAGCCTGAACCTTTTTTTGTGGTCTATCGCAATTGTTTGTTTTATATGGATATTTTAACGGAAGAAAAAAAAGGGTTTTTATCAGGCTTTAGTCAAAATTGTTTTCAGATAAGTCAGTTATGCTATATCGCTTATTATTCACTGCCGTACAGGCAACTTAGAAATATGTTTGCATCAGGCAGCCTTGAACACTACTGTTCACTGCCGTACAGGCAGCTTAGGAAGAAAAGCGGCTGGCAATCTTTCAACGATCTGAGTTCACTGCCGTACAGGCAG
>DOOK01000229.1:2025-2850 GCA_003512805.1 Erwinia sp.
CCGTACAGGCAGCTTAGAAAAACATGCGGAAATTTACGGCGAGGTGCTAACAACTCAGCATCCTTACAGGCCGTTCAAAAGCCACAGCACCCCTTATTTGTCCAACGTACAATGGGCGCTATAACACCCGGTTAAGAGACCGGCAGGCTGACAGTACAAAAAGTGCGGATAAGCGGCTGTTACGATATAAATTCTTTTCCTGTAAACGGCTTAAAACCCTTTGTACCCGCGTCATTCGTGCCTCTCCAGACCTGTTAATGATGTTGCTTTTTTGTAAACAGATTAACATTATCCTGGAATCCTGCTATGCTGGCCCTCGCGAAACCGGGCACCTTACCCTACAGAAAAGAGCGCAGATGCTTTTGCGATAAGCCTGAAGGCGCCCGGTTATTACACTGTGAGCGAGGAGAACGTCGTGCTAGAAGAATACCGTAAGCACGTTGCCGAGCGTGCTGCCGAAGGGATCGTTCCTAAACCGTTAGATGCTTCCCAAATGGCCGCGCTGGTTGAACTGCTGAAAAACCCGCCAGCGGGTGAAGAAGAATTCCTGTCCGATCTGTTGATTAATCGGGTTCCGCCGGGTGTTGATGAAGCGGCCTATGTAAAAGCCGGATTCCTGGCTGCTGTCGCCAAAGGCGAAGCGACCTCTCCTCTGGTTACTCCTGAAAAAGCCGTTGAGCTGCTGGGCACCATGCAGGGCGGCTACAACATTCATCCGCTGATTGACGCGCTGGACAACGAAAAGCTGGCACCTATTGCCGCTAAAGCCCTGGCCCACACGCTGCTGATGTTCGATAACTTCTACGATGTAGAAGAGAAAGCCAA
>DOOK01000366.1 GCA_003512805.1 Erwinia sp.
TGGCAAAACTGGGGCTGCAGCAGATGGAGATTCAGCCGTCGCCTTTGCCGGGGATAAAAACCGTGCTGACCGAGAGCGGCGTGCTTGACGTCACCGAAGACGGTAAACAGTTTATTCAGGGGCCGCTGTATGACATTAGCGGCGCTCAGCCGGTAAACGTGACCAATAAGCTGCTGGAGAAAAAAGTCGACGCGCTGAGCAGCGAAATGATCGTTTATAAAGCGCCGAAAGAGCAGCATGTCATTACCGTCTTTACCGACATTACCTGTGGCTACTGCCATAAGCTGCACTCACAAATGGCAGACTACAACGCGCTGGGGATTACGGTGCGTTATCTGGCGTTCCCACGTGAGGGTATGAATGGACAAATCGCCAAAGAGATGAAATCGATCTGGTGCGCTACCGATCCTAAAAAGGCTTTCGATGCGGCAATGAAAGGCGAAACGCCTGCGGCAGCCGACTGCAAAATTGATCTCGCTAAGCATTACCAGCTTGGCATTCTCTACGGCATCCAGGGCACGCCGGCTATTCTGCTGCAAAACGGCATGATGATCCCTGGCTATCAGGGGCCGCAGGAAATGAAAAAACTGCTGGATAGCCAGAAGACAGGCGGCTAAGCCCGGTGAAAGGAAAAACTGAATTACGCCGCCGCGTGGCGGAGCAGCCGGACGAGCTGCCGGAGACTCTCCATCCTCTGCTGCGTCGACTTTACGCTCATCGTGGCGTTAAGGAGGCGGTCGAGCTGGAACGCGGGGCCAAAAACCTTCACGCGTTTCACTCGCTCAGCGGCATTGAGCGGGCGGCAGAGATCCTGCAAAAGGCCATAGCCGATAATCTGTGCATTATGATCGTCGGGGATTTCGACGCCGACGGTGCCACCAGTACCGCGTTGACCGTTCTGGCTTTACGCAGCATGGGCGGGCGCAATATCAAGTATCTGGTGCCAAACCGGTTTGACGACGGCTACGGCCTGAGTCCGGAAGTGGTGGAGCAGGCGGAGGCACGTGGCGCGCAGCTGATTATGACCGTGGATAACGGCATCTCTTCCCATGCGGGCGTCGCGCTGGCGCATGAAAAAGGCATCGCCGTGGTGATCACCGATCACCACCTTCCCGGCGACACGCTGCCGGATGCGGAAGCGATTGTTAACCCTAATCTGGCGGACAGCGAGTTCCCATCGCGCTCGCTGGCTGGCGTGGGCGTCGCTTTTTATTTGATGTTGGCGCTGCGGGCGCGGCTGCGTGACAGCGGCATCACCACGCTGCCGAACCTGGCCGAGTTACTGGACCTGGTGGCATTGGGCACCGTGGCGGACGTGGTGCCGCTGGATGCCAACAACCGTATCCTGGTCTGGCAGGGCCTGAGCCGCATCCGTGCCGGCAAATGCCGCGTCGGCATTCGTGCGCTGCTGGAAATTGCCAATCGCGACGCGCGCCAGCTTGCCGCCAGCGATTTAGGCTTTGCATTGGGGCCGCGCCTCAATGCTGCCGGCAGGCTTGACGACATGTCGGTTGGCGTGGCGCTGTTGCTCAGCGAAGATATTGCCCAGGCCCGCATGCTGGCCAGCGAACTGGATGCGCTGAACCAGACGCGCAAAGAGATAGAGCAGGGGATGCAGACGGAAGCGCTGGCGCTGTGCGACGCGCTGGAACGCAGCAGCGAAGCCTTACCGCTGGGTATCGCCATGTATCACCCGGAATGGCATCAGGGCGTGGTCGGCATTCTGGCCTCGCGGTTGAAAGAGCGTTTTCACCGTCCGGTTATCGCTTTTGCACCTGCCGGTGACGGCACGCTAAAAGGCTCCGGGCGATCCATCAGCGGGTTGCATATGCGTGATGCGCTTGAGCGGCTTGATACGCTCTATCCCGGCATGATTATTAAGTTTGGCGGCCACGCTATGGCCGCGGGGTTGTCGCTGCAGGCAGAAAAGTTTGACGAATTCCGCCAGCGCTTTGGCGAGCTGATCGGCGAATGGCTCAGCGAAGAATCTTTGCAGGGCGTCGTCTGGTCTGACGGTCAGCTTATGGCGCAGGAACTGACGCTGCCCACTGCAGAACTGCTGCGTGAGGCCGGGCCGTGGGGGCAGGCATTTCCTGAACCGCAGTTTGACGGCAAGTTTAAACTGATCCAGCAGCGGCTGGTGGGCGAGCGCCATCTGAAAGTCATGCTGGAGCCGCTGGGCGGCGGGCCGCTGCTTGACGGCATCGCTTTTAATGTGGATACCGCGCTCTGGCCCGATCCCAGCGTGAAGCAGGTCGAGCTGGCTTACAAGCTTGATATCAATGAGTTCCGCGGCAACCGTAGCGTACAGCTGATTATCGATCATCTCTGGCCGCTGTAGCGCAGCCTGGCAACGGTCCTGTCAGCAAAAGAGGCTTTTCTCTGCTGGCAGGAGATCGTAACGGTAAATAGGCTATTAACGTTCTGTGCCGGGCAAACAGTAGGATGAGCGATCATCGGCAATCGGCTTTACGTGTGATGGCGGTCAGCGCCCGGCGGCGACCGCCAGCGCCTGAAAACAGGCTACGCCGGTGAATGAAACGATGTGCGTTTACGCTGTCGGCGATCTGCAACCTGCAACCTGCAACCTGCAACCTGCAACCTGTACAGGTTCTCTCTCTGACGGATGAGTGGCAAATTATCTGTCCGGCTGCGCGCGCCGCCGGTTGAACATCAACCAGGGTCATTGCCGACCCTGAACCTTTCGACTGCGGGATCAGCAGCAGCAAACTGCTGCCGCGCTAACGCTACAAACTCCCCGCAAATTCGTTTAAACTGCGTAGTTACATTGCAGACTTTTGAAGATCTAAATCATGTTTGAAATTAATCCGGTAAAGAACCGAATTCAGGATCTCACTGAGCGCAGCAGCGTTCTCAGGGGGTATCTTTGACTACGATGCCAAGAAAGAGCGCCTGGAAGAAGTAAACGCCGAGCTGGAACAGCCGGACGTCTGGAACGAACCTGAACGCGCGCAGGCGCTGGGTAAAGAGCGTTCCGCGCTGGAAGCGGTAGTAGAAACGCTGGATCAGCTGGGCCAGGGGCTGGAAGATGTTACCGGCCTGCTGGAGCTGGCGGTTGAAGCGGATGACGAAGAAACCTTCAACGAAGCGGTTGCCGAGCTGGACGGGCTGGATAAAAAGCTCGCCGAGCTGGAATTCCGCCGTATGTTCTCTGGCGAATACGATGGGGCAGACTGCTACATCGATATTCAGGCCGGCTCCGGCGGAACCGAAGCGCAGGACTGGGCCAGTATGCTGGTGCGTATGTACCTGCGTTGGGCCGAAGCAAAAGGCTTTAAAACCGAAGTGATCGAAGAGTCAGAGGGCGAAGTGGCCGGGACTAAATCCGCCACGCTGCGTATCAGCGGCGATTACGCCTTCGGCTGGCTGCGTACCGAAACCGGCGTGCATCGCCTGGTGCGTAAAAGCCCGTTCGATTCCGGTGGTCGTCGTCATACTTCTTTCAGTTCCGCATTTGTGTATCCGGAAGTGGATGACGATATTGATATCGAGATTAACCCGGCCGACCTGCGTATTGACGTTTATCGCGCTTCCGGTGCCGGTGGTCAGCACGTTAACCGTACGGAATCCGCGGTACGTATCACCCACATTCCTACCGGTACGGTGACCCAGTGTCAGAACGACCGCTCTCAGCACAAAAATAAAGACCAGGCGATGAAGCAGATGAAGGCGAAGCTGTACGAGCTGGAAATGCAAAAGAAAAATGCTGAGAAACAGTCGCTGGAAGACAACAAATCCGATATCGGCTGGGGCAGC
>DOOK01000368.1 GCA_003512805.1 Erwinia sp.
AATACGGCGATGCGCAGCGGCGAACATCTGCCCGCCCTCAGTGAAGACCAGAAACAGCGTATCGGCAATTATGCCAGCGACTACGCGATTATTTACGGATTTTCTCAGCAGGTTAACCGCGCTGTGGATAGTGGCCTGAAGCCGGTAGTGGATGAGTTGTCGGCTATTCGCACGCCACAGGACTACCTGACCCATCGCGATTCTTTGCGTCAGGCCAGCGGGTCGCTGGACGTGCTGGCGCAGCAGATCCAGACGGCGAAAACGCAGGCCGACAGCAGCAAAGCCGGACTGAAACAGCCTGCGGACCTGAAAACAGTTTACGACGCTCTCTACAGCAAAGTGGTTACGCAGCCTGCTGATTCACTGCTGCCGCTGCTGCCTGCGCTGCAGAAGCTGAGCCAGGATGCCGTGCAAACAGGTGATTTCCTGCAGCAGCAGGGTTCACAGGTAAGCTTCAACGGTCAGACCATCCAGTTTCCCAGCCAGCAACAGGCGACTCAGTACAACACGCTCATGAGCAATATTTCTGCTAACGCCCATGCGCTTGGCCAGGCGCAAAACACGCTTCAGGGTCAGTAAGTTTTTGCTGCGGGTCGCGCCCGGTGGGCGGCCCGCTTCTTATCCAGGCCTCTTTTCCTTAGCCAATAGCGTCATCACACCTTACCCTGCAAATAAATTGTGATTTTCATCACGTATCAGGCATAAAGTCCGCGAAAGAAAGCGTGATATCAATCACATAACGCCGCTCCGCAGGCCCGTTTACTGACCAGGATCCGCCTGTTTTTCGTCCTTTATGTGATCAATATCACGTATTAACCCCGCACCTACCGCACCATTGAGTGACACAGATCACACTTTAGCGGGTGAGTACGCAGCGTCATCAACGCGTGCTAGAGTCCGCCTGCACAGGGCTACGTTTTAAACAAAAATCAGCGCGCTCTCTTGTCGGCGCGTACCAATAAGGGGTGTGCTTGTATGTCCTCATCAGATATCAAGATTAAAGTGCAGAACTTTGGTCGCTTTCTGAGCAACATGGTAATGCCAAACATCGGGGCCTTTATCGCCTGGGGTATTATCACGGCGCTGTTTATTCCAACCGGCTGGCTGCCAAACGCAACCATGGCCAAACTGGTTGGCCCAATGATCACCTATCTGCTGCCATTACTGATTGGCTACACCGGCGGACGTCTGGTGGGCGGCGATCGCGGCGGCGTGGTCGGTGCTATCACCACCATGGGCGTGATTGTCGGCGCGGATATGCCTATGTTTCTCGGCTCGATGATTGCCGGCCCGCTGGGCGGCTGGGCGATCAAGAAGTTTGACCGCGTCGTTGACGGCAAAATCAAGAGCGGCTTTGAGATGCTGGTCAACAACTTCTCTGCCGGTATTATCGGGATGCTGCTGGCCATTCTGGCGTTCCTGGCTATCGGGCCACTGGTGGAAGGGCTGTCGCATATTCTCGCCGCTGGCGTGAATCTGATGGTGCAGAACAACCTGCTGCCGTTGACCTCTGTTTTCGTCGAACCGGCAAAAATCCTGTTCCTGAACAATGCTATCAACCACGGTATTTTTTCACCGCTGGGTATTCAGCAGGCCAGCGAAGCCGGCAAGTCTATTTTCTTCCTGATTGAAGCGAATCCCGGCCCGGGTATGGGCGTGCTGATGGCCTATATGTTCTTTGGCCGCGGCAATGCCAAACAGTCCGCTGGCGGCGCAGCTATTATTCACTTCCTGGGCGGTATCCACGAGATCTACTTCCCTTACGTGCTGATGAATCCGCGCCTGATTATCGCCGTGATCCTGGGCGGTATGACCGGTGTCTTCACGCTGACGGTATTAAATGGCGGCCTGGTTTCTCCGGCTTCTCCGGGGTCTATCCTGGCCGTACTGGCAATGACGCCAAAAGGCGCGTACTTCGCTAATATTGCCGCTATCGTGGCTGCTTTTGCGGTCTCTTTTGTGGTTTCCGCCATTCTGTTGAAAACCAGCAAGGCGAAAGAAGAAGACGATATCGAAGCAGCGGCGCGTCGCGTTAGCGAAATGAAGGCGAAGTCCAAAGGCCAGACCGTAACCACTGCCACCGCCAACGAAGGCATGAACGGCGACCTTAGCCACGTGCGCAAAATCATCGTTGCCTGCGATGCCGGAATGGGCTCCAGCGCCATGGGTGCCGGCGTGCTGCGTAAAAAGGTCAACGATGCAGGACTGAGTAATATTTCCGTTACCAATACCGCCATCAATAACCTGCCGGGCGATGTGGATCTGGTGATTACCCACCGCGATCTGACCGAACGTGCGATACGTCAGGCGCCGCACGCTCAGCACATCTCGCTGACTAACTTCCTCGACAGCGGCCTCTACACCGATCTGACTTCCCGACTGGTGCAGGCAAACCGCAGCGAAGGGAATCGTGAAAAAGTCACTGCCGCGCTGAGCGACAGTTATGATGACGGCCAGCAGCATCTGTTCAAACTGGGCGCGGGCAATATCTTCCTGGGCAATCATGCGACCGACAAAGAGCAGGCAATCCGCTTCGCGGGTGAGCAGCTGGTAAAAGGCGGTTACGTCGAGCCGGAATACGTTGAGGCGATGCTGGATCGCGAGAAGCTGACGCCAACCTATCTGGGCGAATCTATTGCCGTACCCCATGGTACCATCGAGGCCAAAGATCGCGTGTTGAAAACGGGCATTGTGTTCTGTCAGTATCCGCAGGGCGTGCGATTCGGCGAGGATGAAGAGGATATCGCCAGGCTGGTTATCGGTATTGCGGCCCGTAATAATGAGCACATTCAGGTCATCACCAGTCTGACTAATGCGCTGGATGACGACAGCGTCATTGCCCGCCTGGCGACAACTAACAGCGTACAGGAAGTGCTGGATCTGCTGTCAGGTAAGCCGTCAGCGTAAGCGGGCCGGAAAAATTACCCCAGGGCCGGGCATGCCCGGCTCTTTTTCGGGTCGGGCCTGCCCGGCCTTTCATTAATATGGGAAAAATTATGAAAGCTCTTCATTTTGGCGCCGGCAACATTGGCCGTGGTTTTATTGGCAAGTTGCTGGCAGATGCGGGCGTGCAACTCACTTTTGCCGACGTTAACCAGGTGGTACTGGATGCGCTGAACGCTCGTCACGAATACCCGGTTCACGTGGTTGGCGAGCAGGCGCAGATAGAAAAGGTTAAGGGTGTCAACGCGGTTAACAGCGCCAGCGATGAAATCGTTCCGCTGATTGCAGAAGTGGATTTGCTGACCACGGCAGTTGGCCCGCAAATCCTGGAGCGCATTGCAGGCGGCATTGCCAAAGGGCTGGTGCAGCGCCATGAAAGCGGTAATGCGCGTCCGCTGAACATTATCGCCTGTGAAAATATGGTCCGTGGTACCAGCCAGCTGAAAGGCCATGTGCTGAAAGCGCTGCCGGAACAGCATCACGCCTGGGTAGAGGCGCACGTCGGCTTTGTTGACTCGGCCGTGGATCGTATCGTCCCGCCGTCTGCCGCTGGCACTACCGATCCGTTGGAAGTGACGGTAGAAACCTTCAGCGAGTGGATCGTTGATCAAACCCAGTTTAAAGGCGAGCCGCCTGCTATTGCGGGTATGGAGCTGACCGATAACCTGATGGCGTTTGTTGAGCGCAAGCTGTTCACGCTGAATACCGGCCATGCGATTACCGCCTATCTGGGCCAGCTGGCAGGCCACGCCACCATCCGCGACGCCATTCTGGATGAGAAAGTCCGCACGGTCGTTCAGGGCGCGATGGAAGAAAGCGGCGCGGTACTGATTAAGCGTTACGGCTTTGAGGCGGCGAAACATGCGGCCTATATTCAAAAAATATTGGGCCGTTTTGAGAACCCTTATTTGCAGGATGACGTGGAGCGCGTGGGCCGCCAGCCGCTACGCAAGCTGAGCGCGGGCGATCGCCTGATCAAACCGACGCTGGGCACGCTGGAGTATCAGTTGCCGCACGACAATCTGGTGAAAGGCATTGCGGCCGCCCTGCACTACCGCAGCGATCAGGATCCGCAGGCGCAGGAGCTGGCCGAGCTGATTAATCGTCAGGGCGTACAGGCCACGCTGGCGCAGGTTTCCGGCCTCGAGGCCGAAAGTGAAGTGGTGAAGGCGGCGGTCGCGGCCTGGCACGAAATGGCCTGACAGAAAGCCGGGCCACGCTACGGCCCGGCTTTTCTTGCCCACGTTAAGGACGGTTTTACGGATAAAATAATGCAGGCTCTGATGGAAAAACCCCAGGCTTTCGAAAATCGGGTGCTGGAACGCCTGAACGCTGGTCGTACGGTCAGAAGCTTTTTCACGGTGGCCGTCGAGCTGCTGGGTGAAGCGATCGATCTGCTGGTAGTGCAGGTATTCCGCAAGGATGACTATGCCGTAAAGTATGCGGTAGAGCCTTTACTGCTGGGCAATGGCCCGTTGGGCGAACTGTCGGTCCGGCTGAAGCTGGTTTATGGTTTAGGCGTGATCGGCAGACATGAGTACGAAGATGCCGAACTGCTGCTGGCACTGCGTGAAGCGCTGAATGATGACGGTACCGATTATCGCTTTACCGACGACGAGCTGCTCGGGCCGGTTGGCGAGCTGCACTGCGTTGACGCGCTGCCACCCTACCCCGATTTCAACAACGCCGATGCTGAACTCCGCACGCTGTTGCAACAGCGTTACCAGCAGATGGTACGCTCGACGCTGGTGCTGTCGCTGACGGCATTAATTTCCCCTATTGGTACCCGTCAGGCTTTCAAAAAGTAACCTGCGCGTCCTGCTCTTCCCTGCGCTTTCGTGTATCCTTGCCCCATGATTCACTCAACGGTTAATGACAATGAAAGAAGAAATCCAGGCAGAAATTAAAACGCTCAGCGACAAGCTGGATGCCCTGACGCGTAAGGAGCCGCTGCTGCTGGAATCCGGTGAAGCGGAGAAATTAGGCGAGCTGCTAAAAGAAAAAGAGAAGCTGGTTATCGAGCTGGAACGCCTGCGCGGCGCGCGCGAAGAAAAACTGAGCAAAGAAGCGCAGAAGCTAAAACAGCTGCCTTTTAACCGCGTTATCACCAAAAAAGAGCAGGCCAATATGGGCGCGCTCAAGAAAAGCGTACGTGGTCTGATCGTGGTGCACCCTATGACCGCACTGGGCCGTGAAATGGGATTGAAAGAAGTGACTGGCTTCGCGAAAGCCGCTTTTTAATCCTCAGGCGGGCGCCTGCGCCCGCTTTCTTAAAACCACCCGTTAACACCCACCGTCGTGCTCCATGGCGATTTAATATGACGTCCCTGCATATAACCAGCGCTAACGTGCAGCGATATCGCCCGCTTTCTTAAAACCACCTGTTAACACCCACCGTCGTGCTCCATGGCGATTCAATACGACGTCCCTGCATATAACCGGCGCTAACGTGCAGCGACAGCGCGGACGACAGTACCGCCGTTGCGGCAGGCGTAATAGCATAGTTAGCGGGCGGCATCGGTTGCGGAAAGGGTTTTGGCTCTGGCTGCGGGACAGGTTTCGTTTTCTTCTTGCGGTTGCTCAGGAGAGACTTCAGGCTGATTATCCGGCGTCTCTACCCCTTCCATCCTAACCGTACCGCTGCCGGATAGGGTGCTGAAAGTCAGCCTGGAATACCCCAAAAATAGAAGAGGTTTCAGGATGGGGTCTTTTTAGCACGTCAGTAGCGAGTAGCCTTCGCTGCCAGGTGTTGTTAAAAGCTGCCCGTATCGATATAACTAACGCGCCTCCGGATAGCAGCAAAGTACGAGACGAGGATTGCGGGCCTTTTATAAAAAAATACCCCGCTGACGGATGACCAGCAGGGTATTTATCAGGCGCTTATGAAGTCAGCACCTGGCATGTCGGGCTTATTTAGCCGCAGCGAAGTTCTCTGCTGCCACGTCCCAGTTAACGACTTCCCAGAAGGCTTTGATGTAGTCAGGACGTTTATTCTGATATTTCAGATAGTAAGCGTGTTCCCACACGTCCAGGCCCACAATCGGGGTACCGGAAGCGCCAGAGATCGCTTCACCCATCAGCGGGTTGTCCTGATTAGCAGTGGAAACGACAGCCAGCTTGCCGTCTTTCTTGACCAGCCACGCCCAGCCGGAGCCGAAACGGGTAGCAGCTGCTTTTTCAAACGCTTCTTTAAACGCTTCAACGCTACCGAAATCTTTTTCGATGGCCGCTTTCAGTTCGCCGCCCAGCGTGGTGCCGGTTTTCAGGCCCTTCCAGAAGAAGCTGTGGTTAGCGTGCCCGCCCGCATTGTTACGCAGAACGGTTTTCTTGTCGGCAGGTACCTGATCCAGTTTGGTGATCAGATCTTCTACCGCCAGGTTAGCGAACTCGGTGCCTTCCAGCGCGGCGTTCGCATTGTTCACGTAGGTCTGGTGATGTTTGGTATGATGGATCTCCATCGTCTGCTTGTCGAAATGCGGTTCCAGTGCGTCGTATGCGTAAGGCAGGGATGGCAGTGAATAACTCATGTTCATCATCTCCATTGGTTTTTTGAGCAGCACTTCCCGATGGGGTGCCGCGTAAGCAGTCGGATCATTATAGTTAAATTAATGATCTGGAAAAGGGTTATCAATGCCCCGCTCTTTATAGGGTTATCATTGGCAACGCCTCTACGGTGGCCGTCAGAACCCAATCTTTACCTCACAGAGCAAAAAGATATAAGCCGTTTACCTCTGCTAAAACAGCCTCTCCCTCAGTCGATCCGCTCTGCGGGCTGCTTGAGCCCAGGCCGCCGCAATACAACGTTCAGACGTTCCCAGGGTGCTCAATCACGGCGTCTTTTCGGGTCAGGCAGAGCGATCAAACCAGCCGTTGGGGATGAGTATAAACCGTGGCACGACCCGGCTTGCTAAAGCCCACCAGCGTCAGGTTACTGCGCTGTGCCACCTCGACGGCCAGCCTGGTTGCGGCGGAAACCGCAAAAAGAATTTCCACGCCGCACATAGCGGATTTTTGCACCATCTCGTAGCTGGCGCGACTGGATACCAATACTGCCCCCTGTTGCCAGCCTGCCTGCCGACTGCGCAGGCCCAGCAGTTTATCCAGTGCCACGTGACGCCCTACGTCTTCACAGCCGCCGACCAGATTGCCGTCCGGCGCTACCCAGGCCGCGGCGTGCGTGCACCCCGTCAGCTGCCCCACGGGCTGATAGCTTTTCAGCTGCGCCAGGGCGCCATCCAGCCGATCCAGCGAAAACGTTTGGGTAAAAGGCAGCGGCTGTACAGGCTTGCCGATTTCCGCCAGCTGCTCCACGCCACAAACGCCGCAGCCGGTTCGTCCCGCCATCGCCCGACGCTGCTCTTTCAGCCCCATAAAACGGCGGCTGGAGAGTTCAACCTGTACTTCAAGACCTCCGCAGGAAGGGTGAATGTCGATGCCATAAATATCGCCGGGCGAGCCGATAATCCCTTCGGACAGGGAAAAACCTATGGCGAAAGCCTCAAGATCTTTCGGCGTCGCCATCATTACCACATGCGAAATGCCGTTATAAACCAGCGCCACTGGCACTTCGTCGGCCAGCCAGTCATCCTGCGCCGTCTCCAACGCATCGCGCTGCCAGACCTGAATTTGACTGGCCCCGGTCATCTCCTGCTCACTCGCCCTACTCATTTTTCCACCTGTTTTTTTTCCTGCGTTCAAGCTGTACCACAACGCTCGCGCCTGCAATTCTGGACCGGCAGAACGTCGACCGCAAAACAATAATCAGCGCAAAATTGTTTTGGAACGGTAAAGAGCACAAAAAGCGACCTGATTGATATGTATCAATTCACATGCTCTCTGTGCTGTTATTTTGCCCGCTCATGGAACGAAAAGCAGGCAAATGAGATGCAGATAAACAGACGGAACTTTTTCAAAATTTGTGCAGGCGGCATGGCCGGGACGTCACTGACGCTTCCTGGCTTTACGTCGCTACCCGCAGCAGGAGCCATCCGCGACAAGCTTCTGCGCGGTCGTGAAACCCGCAATAACTGCACCTACTGCTCGGTAGGCTGTGGGATGTTAATTTACAGTCTCGGTGACGGCGCTAAAAATGCCACTTCCTCTATTTATCATATCGAAGGCGATCTCGTTCAGCCGTAGGTCGCTCTGTCCAAAAGGCGATGGCGTGCCGGACTTTATTCACAGCAAGCAGCGCCTGAAATACCCGGCCTGGCGCGCGCCGGGTTCCGATCGCTGGCAGCGCATCAGCCGGGAAGAGGCATTCGATCGTATCGCCCGCCTGATGAAAGCGGATTGCGACGCCCATTTTCAGGAAAAAAACGCGGCGGGCGTTACGGTTAACCGCTGGCTGACCACCGGTATGCTCTGCTCCTCGGCAGCCAGCAATGAAACCGGGCTGATGCACATACTGGGTACGCCGCAGCTGGCGCGCCTGCTGCATCCCTTTGTCGGCACCGCGATGTTTTTCGCCTTTCTGCTGATGTTTTTCCGCTACTGGCGCCACAATTTACCCGAGCGTGAGGATCTGGTGTGGGCAAAAAATATTTATAAAATTGCCTTAAACGAGGAAGTTGGCGATACCGGGCGCTATAATTTTGGACAGAAGTGCGTATTCTGGGCCGCCATTGCCAGTTTACTGCTGCTGTTCGTCAGCGGTATCGTGATCTGGCGACCCTGGTTCGCCGATGCTTTTGCCCTTCCGCTGATCCGCGTAGCGCTGTTGGTCCATTCGGTGTCGGCTACGCTACTGATTGTTGTGATCCTGGTTCACGTTTACGCCGCTTTATGGGTAAAAGGAACCCTGACTGCAATGGTAGAAGGCTGGGTGAGCGATCGGTGGGCGCAAAAGCACCACCCTCGCTGGTATCGTACGCTCCGCCAGCGTCGCCATCGCCTTAAATAACAGGAATTCCTGATGACTATTCGCATAATCCCGCAGGAACA
Source organism: Erwinia sp. (assembly GCA_003512805.1). GTDB lineage: Bacteria > Pseudomonadota > Gammaproteobacteria > Enterobacterales > Enterobacteriaceae > Erwinia. The sequence continues at coordinate 8,887 of DOOK01000368.1, forward strand.
GCTGGAGAAAGGCGAGATAACAATGGCGGATGCTATCCCGCCGTTACTTTTCCCCAGGCTAAAAAATTTATACGCTCGCCGTGCCGCACGCCTGCGTCAGCTGGCAGAAAAAAACCCGCTGGGTGACTATCTACGCTTTGCGGCCGTTATCGCCAGCGCGCAGGAGATTGTGCTTTACGACCATCCGCTGCAGCTTGATTTGCGGGCGCGGCTGGCCGAGGCGGCGCGTCTCGGTAAACCGCCATTGGATATCAACACGCTGCCCCGCGATCCTCACTGGCAGCGACTGCTTCATTCGCTTATCGCGGAGATGAAACCGGAAATGTCCGGTCAGGCGCTGGCGGTGCTGGAGAATCTGGAAAAAGCCTCGGCATCAGAGCTGGAGTCGATGGCGAATGCGCTGTTTGCCAATGATTTTACGCACATTGCCAGCGATAAATCGCCTTTTGTCTGGGCCGCGCTTTCACTTTACTGGGCACAAATGGCGGCGTTAATTCCAGGTAAAGCCCGCGCTGAATACGGCGAACAACGGCAGTTTTGCCCGGTCTGCGGCAGCGTGCCGGTTTCCGGTATAGTGCATATGGATACGCAGCAGGAAGGCCTGCGCTACCTGCACTGCAACCTGTGTGAAAGCGAATGGCACGTGGTGCGCGCCAGGTGCAGTAACTGTGAACAGACGCAGGATTTACACTACTGGTCGCTGGAAAGCGAAGCCGCGTCAATTAAAGCAGAGAGCTGCGGCGACTGCGGCACCTATATGAAACTGCTTTACCAGGAAAAAGATCCGGCTGTAGAGGCGGTTTCTGACGATCTTGCCTCTCTGGTGTTGGACGCACGAATGGAGCAGGAAGGCTTTTCACGCAGTAGCCTGAATCCCTTTCTGTTTCCGGGAGAGTAAAACTACACGGGGTCCATCAGCTCTGAAGGGGAATTTGCGAAATGAAATTAATTGGCACCTATACCAGTCCTTTTGTACGGAAAATATCGGTCATCCTGTTGGAAAAAGGCATCACATTTGAATTTATCAATGAATCGCCCTGGACCGATGAGAGCCACGTTCCCCACTATAACCCGTTGGGTAAAATCCCTGCGCTGGTGGTCGGGGAGGATACCTGGTATGACTCGCATATTATCGCCGCTTATCTGGAGCAGTTGGATATCGCCCCGGCGCTGTTGCCTCAGGATCGACTGGCAGCTCTAAAAGTGCAGCAGCTGGAGGCCCTGGCGGACGGCATCGGCGACGCGGGGGTGATTCTGCTGCGTGAACAGATGAGGCCGCCAGAGAAGCAGATGGAAAGCCAGCTACTGCGCCAGCGCGAAAAAATAGCGCGTGGTCTTGATGCGCTGGAAAAAGAGGCGGCAAAAGGCACAACGTTGAACAGTGAAAATATCAACGTGGCAGATATCGCCGTCGCCTGCCTGATTGGCTTCCTGAATTTCCGCCGCGTTATTCCTAACTGGTGCGTGGAACGGCCAGCGCTGGTTAAACTGGCGGAAAAAATGTTCCAGCGGGAAAGCTTTGCCCGTACGGTCCCGCCCTCGGCCTGATGTCGGCCACGAGCGCATTCGCCGCGGTGACAGCGACATGTCCGCCGCCGCAAATACGCCAGAGAGGCATAGGGTCATCATCAGCGCTGCCCACGGCAAAACCAGGCCATGAGCGGCGCTGCCCGCCACGCTTTCTGCCCGGATCCCGGTGCAGTATGCTATTAAGACAGACGCAGTAGCTTTCCCTGTCAGCATCCCGATGCAGTACGCCATTGAGACTGGCGCAGTAGCTTTCCCTGCCCGGATCCCGGTGCAGTACGCTATTGAGACTGGCGCAGTAGCTTTCCCTGTCAACATACTGATGCAGTACGCTATTAAGACAGGCCCAGCAGCTTTCCCTGTCAACATACTGATGCAGTACGCTATTGAGACTGGCGCAGCAGTCTTCCCGGTCAACATACTGGTGCAGTAGGCCATTGAGGCAGGCGCGATAGCTTTTCCTGTCAGCATCCCGATGCAGTATGCCATTGAGACTGGCACAGTAGCCTTCCCTGTCAGCAGGGGAGTATTCATCGGCGGTACCCGTTTCCTTCAGCTTCTCCTTCTCTGACGTTGCCCATCTGGCGCTGTTTTGCTCGTCACTTAATCTGACGATTCAGCCAATGGCTCCATATCCAAAAATGAGATTCGCTGCCAGGCTGTATCGTTCCAGCCCCTTTCATTCATTGCGGATACAGGAACAGCATATGTTACCAGGATCGCTTCAGGCTCTCTGTCTGATGAGCTTCTTTCTGGCCGATGTCAGAGACGGATTAGGTCCTTTTCTAGGCATTTTTTTGACCGGACGACACTGGAGTCCGGATGAGATTGGCTTCGCCATGACCTGCGGTGGTATCGCCGGGCTACTCTCTACGCTGCCGGCTGGCGTGATAGCGGATGCTACGCGCCATAAAAGAACGGTTGTGCTGGGAGGCTGCGCGATCATTACCGGCGCAACCCTGCTGCTCTGGTACAGCAGTCAGTCATGGATGGTGATAGTTTCACAAATTGTCGTCGGGATAGCAGCGGCATTCATTGGCCCCACCGTCTCCGGCATTACCCTGGGACTGACCGGTCAAAAAGCCTTTAACCGGCAAATGGGACATAACGAAGCCTACAGCCATGCCGGAAACACCCTGGCCGCGGTTTGTGCCGGCTTCGCTGCCTGGTACTGGGGGACGGGCGCGGTCTTTATTTTGATGACCATCATGGCCATTTGTGCCGGCATCGCCACGCTTGCTATTCGCAGCCAGGATATCGATTACGATGTTGCGCGTGGTTTAGAAGCACAACATCGGCAAGAGCGCCCCATGAGTCTGTGGGCGCTGGCGCGCAAGCCTGACCTTTTAATCGCCGGTCTGACGCTGCTGCTATTTCATCTGGCCAACGCGGCTCTGCTGCCGATGTTGAGTATGCGTGTAGCCTCCACGCCAGCGCACAACGCCATCAACCCTGGCGTGTATGCGGCTGCCACCGTGGTTATTTCTCAGCTGGTTATGGTTCCTGTCGCGCTCTATGTGGCCAGATACGTGGAGAAATATGGTTATCGCCGCCTGATTATGTTGGCCTTACTGATCCTGCCTGTTCGGGCAGCGATTGCCGCTGAATTTTCCGAGCCGCTGTTTATTATTCCGGTGCAAATTCTTGACGGTATGGCCGCAGGGATCCTGGGGGTTGCCGTGCCCGGTTACATCGTTTCGCTGTTGCGTGGAAGCGGGCATGTTAATGCAGGCCAAAGCGTGGTGATGCTGATGCAGGGCGCTGGCGCTTCTTTCAGTCCCGCCCTCGCTGGCCTGATTGCCGCCCATTACTCATGGAGCACGGCCTTCAGCGCGCTGGGCTTTATTGCCCTACTGGCGCTGTTGCTGTGGTGGCTGCCTGGCCGTATGGCTTTGGTAAAAACAACCTGAACGGTGGATAAAGCACGAGCGCCTGTTACAAAGGCGCTCGTTTTTTTATACCAGCCCGCCAGG
>DOOK01000238.1:0-7051 GCA_003512805.1 Erwinia sp.
AGAAGGTCGGCGTACTGGATATTCCAGGTTTCTACGTGGGTCTGACCGACGATGTGAAAGTGCAGCTGCAGAAACTCCAGAAGCAGAATGTCGACAGTATCGTCATCGATCTGCGTACTAACGGGGGCGGTGCGCTAACGGAAGCCGTATCGCTTTCTGGCCTGTTTATTCCAGGCGGCCCGGTCGTGCAGGTGCGTGATAACAATGGCAAGGTGCGCCAGGATAGTGACACCGATAATATGGTTTACTATAAGGGCCCGCTGGTGGTGCTGGTAGACCGCTTCAGTGCCTCTGCTTCCGAGATTTTTGCGGCTGCGATGCAGGACTACGGGCGTGCGCTGATTGTCGGCGAACCAACCTTTGGTAAAGGCACCGTGCAGCAGTATCGCTCGCTAAATCGTATTTACGATCAGATGTTGCGTCCTGAATGGCCTGCGCTGGGATCTATCACCTACACCATCCAGAAATTCTATCGCGTTAACGGCGGCAGTACCCAGCGTAAAGGCGTCACGCCGGATCTGCTTATGCCGACCGGCGTAGAGGCGGTGGAAACCGGTGAGAAATTCGAGGATAACGCGCTGCCGTGGGACAGCATTGATGCGGCAAGCTACACGAAAACCGGCGACGTTAAGGCGCTCATTCCGCAGCTGCTTAAAACGCATCAGGATCGCATTGCGAAAGATATGGAGTTCCAGTACATCCTGAAAGACATCGCCCGCTTTAATGCGATGAAGGACAAGCGCAATATCATCTCGTTGAATCTTGCCGAACGCGAGAAAGAGAACCACGAGGATGACGCGCTGCGGCTGGAGCGGATTAATGCCCGTTTCAAACTGGAAGGCAAAAAGCCGCTGGCGAAGCTTGAGGATCTGCCGAAGGATTATAAAGAGCCGGATCCTTACCTGGACGAAACGGTCGACATTGCTAACGACCTGGCGCAGCTGGAAAAAAACCAGAGCGCGAAATAAACCACAGGGCACAGCGCAGGCTGTGCCTTATTTTTACCTGAATTTTCCTAATCCACGCGGTAACTTTGCCTTTCCTGACAGTGCACCTTCTTCGGCTCGTTAAAAATTACGACAAAATGTAAAGTTATGTTTTTTTAGAGACTTAATGCCGCTTGCCGCTTGAAATGTTTTGCCATGCCCATAGGATAGTTGTCCGCTGTAAGCGATTTTTTAACTGAGGAAGAAGAAACTTTATGATGCGTATTGCGCTTTTCCTGTTAACCAACCTGGGTGTTATGTTGGTATTTGGGCTGATTCTCAGTCTGACGGGAATTCAGTCAAGCAGTGTTCAGGGCCTGATGATCATGGCGGGTCTGTTTGGCTTTGGCGGTGCGTTTGTCTCACTGCTGATGTCCAAATGGATGGCGCTGCGTTCCGTCGGCGGTGAGGTCATCGAGCAGCCGCGTAATGAAACCGAGCGCTGGCTGATGCAGACTATCGCCGGTCAGGCGCAGCAGGCAGGTATTGCTATGCCGCAGGTAGCCATCTATCACGCACCGGACATTAACGCGTTTGCCACCGGCGCTCGTCGCGATGCCTCGCTGGTAGCAGTCTCTACCGGACTGCTGCAAAACATGAATCGCGATGAAGCCGAAGCGGTACTGGCGCACGAAATCAGCCACATTGCTAACGGCGATATGGTGACGATGACGCTGATCCAGGGCGTGGTAAACACCTTTGTTATCTTTATCTCGCGCATTATTGCGCAGATTGCTGCTGGCTTTATGTCGGGCGATCGTGAAGAAGGCGAGGGCAGTAACGGCAACCCGCTGGTCTATTTTGCGGTCTCGATGGTGCTGGAGCTGGTATTCGGTATTCTGGCCAGCATTATCACCATGTGGTTCTCGCGTCATCGTGAGTACCATGCCGATGCCGGGTCCGCACGGCTGGTTGGCCGCGAGAAAATGATTGCCGCGCTGCAACGCCTGAAAACCAGCTACGAGCCGCAGGAAGCGAGCACCATGATGGCGTTCTGCATTAACGGTAAATCGAAGTCTTTGAGCGAGCTGTTTATGTCGCACCCGCCGCTGGATAAGCGTATCGAGGCGCTGCGTAGCGGTCAGTACCTGAAATAGTCATGATAAATGCCGGTCGCTGACCGGCATTTTTTTGCCTGTTGCTCAGCCGGGCTTCTGCTCCTGCCGCGGCTGCGTCAGCCGAAAAGCACTGACGATAGCGGCCAGCGTAGAGAAACTGCCGGCCAGCAGCAGGGAGGCATGCGTGCCCTGGTCGCCAAACAGATTGAACATTAATGCCACCAGCGCCGCGCCACTGGTTTGGCCCAGCAGGCGCGCCGTGCCCAACATGCCGCTTGCGCCACCGCTGCGATGACGCGGTGCCGAACTGATAATAGTGTGATTATTAGGGGACTGAAACAGACCAAAGCCAGCACCACAGATCATCATGCGCCAGATGATGCTCCAGTCATCTGGCGAAGCGGGGAGCAGCGCCAACGAAAACAGGCCAATCGCAAAACACCCCAATCCAATCGCTCCCAGCAGCCCGGCATGATAACGCTCGATCAGCCTGCCCGCTATGGGTGCCATTACCATCGTTGCCAGCGGCCACGGCGTCAACAACAGGCCTGTTGCTACTTCCCCACGCTGCAGGACGGTTTGCAGGAAAAACGGCAGCGAGACCATCGCCAGCATCTGCGCGCAAAAGGAACATATTGAAGTCCCGATCGACAGCGAGAACAGCGGAATACGTAGCAGGTCAACCGGCAGCAGTGGCACAGGCAGCTGCAGCTGTCGACGAATAAACACCACGCCGATAACGCCCAACGCAAGCAGCTCCGCTATTACCAACCTGCCGCTTTGTCCCTGTGCAAAGCCGCTTAGCGCAGAAATTAACAGGCCAAACGTCAACGCGTTCATGATGGCGCTGGGAATATCAAAGCGCTGCCCGCTGTTTTTTTGTGGATTGTCAGGTAAAAAGCGAAAGGCGAGAAACAGCCCGCCAAGCCCTACCGGCACGTTAATCAGGAACAACCATTGCCAGGACGCAACGGAGAGCACGGCGGCAGCTACGGTTGGGCCAGCTGCGGTCGAGACGGCGACAATCAGTGAATTAATCCCCATTCCACGCCCCAGATAGCGCTGTGGATAAATAATGCGGATGAGCGCGGTATTCACACTCATTAATGCCGCGCCACCAAAACCCTGTAATACCCTGGCAAAAGTCAACATGCTCAACGACCCGGAAAGCGCGCAAAACAGCGAAGTGCAGGTAAATATCACCAACCCGCACTGGTACACGCGGCGGTAGCCCAGGATGTCACCCAAAAAAGAGAGTGACAGCAGCGAGACGACAATGGCCAGCTGATAGGCGTTAACGATCCAGATTGAAGCTGCCGGGCTGGCATGAAGATCCCGGGCAATGGTGGGCAGTGCCACATTGGCAATAGCACCGTCCAGGACGGCAACGGTGATCCCCAATGCTATGGCCAAAATTGCGCCGTAGCGCTGCGGAACGGGCAGGCCGTCCGGTTGAAGAGTTTGCGGCATAGAAATGAATAGTCAGGCGAGTGAATATCATAATGCTAATGATTTTTTCAGCACCTTGCCATTTATTCAGCAGCCTGAACCATCAGTAAATGTGTCTGTGCTGCCAGAAGGTTGGCGTTGCGCTGTCGCGACGGCAAAAAGTATACTGGGAATAGTGTTCCATTTTTTATAAAACAAAAAGGCAAAAAGGTTATGGCGAAGGATGAGGTGGATAAACAACCCGACTCGGTCTCTTCCGTACTAAAAGTATTTGGTATTTTACAAGCTTTAGGCGAAGAGAGAGCGCACGGTATCACCGAGCTTTCCCAGCGGGTAATGATGTCGAAAAGCACCGTTTATCGTTTTTTGCAGACCATGAAATCGCTGGGTTATGTCGCACAGGAAGGCGAAACGGAAAAATATAGCCTGACCCTGAAACTGTTTGAGCTGGGTGCTAAAGCGTTACAGAACGTCGATTTGATACGCAGCGCCGATATCCAGATGCGCGAACTTTCCCGTTTAACCCGTGAGACTATCCACCTGGGGGCGCTGGAAGAAGACAGTATTGTTTATATCCACAAAATCGATTCGCTTTACAATTTGCGTATGTACTCGCGGATTGGTCGGCGTAATCCGCTTTACAGCACCGCTATCGGCAAGGTGCTGTTAGCCTGGCGCGAGCCGGAAGAGGTGAAAAACATTCTGGCAGAAGTGAGCTTTCAGAAGAACACCGCGCGCACGCTTACCTCTGCTGACGAGCTGATAACCCAGCTGGAGCGCGTTCGCGCGCAGGGATTCGGTGAAGATAATGAAGAGCAGGAAGAAGGATTGCGCTGCATCGCCGTACCGATATTTGACCGTTTCGGTGTGGTCATTGCCGGGCTGAGCCTTTCATTTCCGACGATCCGCTTTACGGAGGAAGAGAAGGGCAATTATGTCGCGATGCTGCACCGCGCTGCCAGGCTGATATCGGAACAGATGGGCTATCAGGCCTTTCCTTTCTGAACGGAGGGGCCGAAAATATCCGGCCCGCTGCTGTTTTAGTTATCAATCACTTCGCTGCTTTTTTTCAGTAAAGGGCAGTCGGTGACGCCTACTATGCCGCTGTCGCTGTGTAGGTACTGAGCGGTTGTCATACCGCGGGCGGTCAGGTACTGGCATTGCAGTCCCATTCCTGCAACGTTTTTATGGCTCCCGGCCAGCACGCCATAGCCGGTCACCAACAGGGCCAGCCAAATCACTACCAGCAGGCCAATGAGACGAACAAAAAATTTCATACTTTCTCCTTTGTGCGCCGGCCTTTCCCGATTGTCGCCGACGCCAGTACAGTGTGAGCAGATACGCAATACGTAGTCAGCATACAGCAGTCTCGCCGCGGAACCTGCGCGAAGGTTCCTAAATTTCTGTCAGCGAGCTATCAATTCGTTGATGAGGGGGTAAAATTCGGCTCTTTATAATTACGCGTAACATCAGAGGATAAGTATGTTAAATGAAGTCGCCAATGGCACGGCGGGAGCCGCTTTACTGCTCGGCCTTACGCTTATTGGGCTGGTAGCCTGGTTTTTTATTAATAGCGCCAGCGTCAGGGCCAATGAACAGATCCGCCTGCTGGAGGCGCTGCTTGATGAGCAGAAGCATCAGAACCAGCTGTTGTTAAAACTGGTCGGCGCACAGCAAAGTCCGGCGCAGCCTGACGAGGAATCAGATTTTATTCGCTTAATTCCGGAGCGCTAACCGCCCCGCCACAAGGAGTACCGTATGGCCTGGCAAAACCCCTGGTACGATCCCCAAAAAGCTCACCACACGCCAGAAGGCTTTCGCAATCCTGAACCGGATTTTCGCCAGCCGGGGGATTTACAGCGCTGGCGTAAAGAGCGCAAGGCGCAGGGACTGCCTTTCCCGCCGACGCAGGGCTACCAGGCCTTTATCCGTCAGTGGTGGCAGCCTGCCGATCTGAGCGGTGAAGAAGATGCCGTCTGGTGGCTGGGCCATGCCTGTCTGTTGCTGCGTACCGCGGGAAAATATACGCTGATTGATCCGGCACTGGGGTCGCGCGCGTCGCCGCTAAGCTTTTACGGGCCGCAGCGTAAAACGCCTGCCGCGCTGAACATCGACGCGTTGCCAGCGCTGGATCGCGTACTGATTTCGCACAGCCACTATGATCATCTTGACTGGCCGACCATCAGGCAGATCCTGCGCCATTTTCCGGACGTGCATTTCGTCGTGCCGCTGGGGCTGGCACCGTGGTTTAAAAAACGCGGGGCGAAAAAAGTGACGCAGCTGGACTGGTGGGAAAGCGTAACCGATCGCGAATTGCAGATCTTTGCCGTCCCCGCGCGTCACTGGAGTATGCGTACGCCGTGGGATCGCAACCGCGCTTTATGGTGCGGATGGGTGATAAAAAGCCAGGGCGTAAATTTTTGGTTCAGCGGCGACAGCGGCTATTCTGAAAGCCTGCTGGAGATCCCGCGCAGGCTGGGGCCTTTCAACCTGGCGGCGTTGCCAACGGGTGCCTATGCGCCGCGATGGTTTATGGGTGGGCAGCATATGGATCCGGAACAGGCTGTTTCACTCCATCAGGCGCTGGGGCAGCCCACAACTATTCCCATTCACTGGGGCGTATTTGAACTGGCGGACGAGTCGCTGGATGACCCGCCTCGCGCGCTGGCCAAAGAGATGCAGGCGGCCAACCTGGATGAAAAACGTTTCACTGCCTGGAAAATTGGTGCAAGACTGCGGATTGATAATATAAATTAAGAATAATCCTGGTCGGAAAATTTAAAATGCGTACGCGCCGAAATGGCCATCGGTTAATCCAAATAGATTGATGGTACTCACGAAAATTAATCGGGAAGGTTATTGCATTTAAATGGGGCAGGCGGAAATACATTTTCCTGATTTTGGTGCAGTTTAAATTTAAATATGAACCGAATGCTTCTTTTGATACGCCAATGTCATCCAGATTTTGCGTGTACGCAACCCGCTTTAAATGAACTTTTTTGAGTAAGGAATGCCATATTTCTGCAATAAACCTGGTTGAAAATCGGTCGGCAGGCACCGAGAGGCCGTAGACTTGGCAGCGGTGGCAGGCTAAAATGCCATTAGAAAATTGCATGACTGGCAGGCCTGCACGATTGGATTTTACTCTGGCGATGTTCAGCTATTCCTTCATTGATGTGCAAGAAGTGCCGCGGACGTTTCAAATATGTGCGACAGTCCGCCGACCTTATAAAAATGACTTGCCATTAATAATCGAATATGTGATAACGCTTTTAGTAAAACGGGGTACAGTTCTGTTTATGTGTGGCATCTTCAGTAAAGAAGTTCTGAGTAAAGACGTTATGTTGAATACCGCTTCCTTGCCGAGTCTTAATTTATGCCTCATGCAGTCGTGTCTCTGATTTTTCTGTACGTCACGCCTCCGGGCGAATTAACACTCTAAGGAATTTGCAAAATGGCAAAGATTAAAGGTCAGGTTAAGTGGTTCAACGAGTCTAAAGGTTTTGGTTTCATCACGCCTGCAGACGGCAGCAAAGACGTGTTCGTACACTTCTCTGC
>DOOK01000238.1:7104-7836 GCA_003512805.1 Erwinia sp.
TCGAAATTCAGGACGGCCAGAAAGGCCCTGCTGCTGTGAACGTCACCGCTATCTAATTTTCGATCTTGCCGTTGCCCGCGCGACGGTTCAGGCAAGTATCAGAATAATAAAGCCCTGCCCATACCGGCGGGGCTTTTTCCTTTCCGGCCATGAAAATCTGCCCTGGCCTGCGTATTTCCGGTAAACTGCCGCTCTTAATATTACCGGAGAGTCGTTATGTCTTATCTTTGCCCCCTTTGCCATCATCCCTTGCTGCCCGACACTGCCGGCTGGCGATGCGAAAACCGGCATCAGTTCGATCGGGCAAAAGAGGGCTACGTCAACCTGCTGCCGGTACAGCATAAGCGTTCTAAGCAGCCAGGTGACAGCGCAGAGATGATGCAGGCGCGACGTGAGTTTCTGGACGCCGGACACTATCAGCCTCTACAGGCCAAAGTTTGCGATATTCTGCAGCGAATTCTGCCACCAACAGGCTCCAGCGTGCTTGATATCGGCTGTGGCGAAGGCTACTACACCCACGCGGTGGCCGATACCCTGCAAAACCAGGGCGAGGCGGAAGTCGACGCACTCGATGTCTCCAGAGTCGCCATCCGTGCGGGCGCTAAACGCTATCGCAACGTCCGCTTTTGTGTTGCCTCCAGCCATCGGCTCCCTTTCGCCAGCGAGCAGTTTGATGCCGTACTGCGCATTTATGCGCCCTGTAAGGCGGAGGAGCTGGCTCGCGTGGTGAAG
>DOOK01000047.1 GCA_003512805.1 Erwinia sp.
AGGGCAGGGCGACGAAGCAGCATCGGCACGCTTTTCAGCGATCCCGTGTGCTCGCTTGGTAACTTCGGCAACAGTTTCGCCAGGGTCAGCATCGTCATCAGGGCGACCACGCCAATGACGCCAAAAGTAATGCGCCAGCCAAGGTACTGTCCGATTACGCGCCCAATCGGCAGGCCCAGCACCATGGCCAGCGCTGTGCCGGTCGCCAGCATGCTTAATGCCTGGGTTTTCTTGCCGGCAGGGGCGACGCGGATAGCCAGCGAAGCGGTTATTGACCAGAAAATAGCGTGCGACAGCGCGATGCCAATCCGCGAAATCACCAGTACGTTAAAGTTCCACGCGAACGAGGAAAGCGCATGGCTGGCGATAAAAAGCAGAAAAATGGCAATCAGCAGGAAGCGCCGCTCGATTTGACGCGTCAGCAGCATCATCGGCAGCGACATCAGCGCCACCACCCAGGCATAGATCGTCAGCATCAGGCCGACCTGGGCGGTTTGCATAGCGAAGCTGCTGGCAATATCGGAAAGCAGGCCAACGGGCGCGAACTCGGTGGTATTAAAAATAAAAGCGGCGATGGCTAACATAATGACGCGCAGCCATGCGGTCTTGCGAGAAACGGTTATTGATTGCATCAGGTTTAACGACTTGTTGATAAGTGAGTTTCGCGTTACGCGAAAACAGAAAAAGTACCCATATTGTGTTTGATTTATCCAACAGATGACATCAAAAAACGCGGTTTTTATGTAAATCAGCATAATCGGCACAAAGTGAATATCCTTCCCCACTTTTCGGCCTTGTTTCTTGATTTAACGACGAAAATCTGTTGGTCGATGAGTATAGTCACAATCCCGGGATGCGCCAGCGGAGGGGAAAGAAGTCAGCCTTTCTGATTAACGGTTGCCGGAAAACCAGCATTCCCCACCGGGTTGCGCTACCCTGGAAAGAGCACACCGTTTTTATCAACCATGATAGGGAGTCCGTTATGAGTCAACGTTCCGCTGTAGCCGTATTAGGGCTGGGTGCGATGGGGCACGCGTTTGCCGCAAACCTGTTAAAAAATGGATTTACCACTCGCGGCTGGAACCGTACCAAATCGCGAGGCGAAGATTTACAAAGCCTCGGCCTGCACCTGACGGAAACGCCGGCAGAGGCGGTAAAAGAGGCTGACGTGATTATCAGCATGTTAGCGGATGCGGAAATCACTGAAGAGGTGCTGCAGCAGGCGCTTCCCCACCTGAAGCAGGGGGCCATTCTGGTGCAGATGGGAACCATCGGCGTGGAGGCCACTGAAAAGCTGATCGCCCTGGTGGGCGAGAAGCGGCCAGATGTGGTGATGCTGGATGCGCCCGTTTCAGGCACTAAGACCCCGGCAGAAAATGCACAAATTGTGGTCCTGGCCAGTGGCGACCGGGAAAAAGCGCAGGCCGTCGAGCCGGTTTTTGACGCAATCTCGAAAGGCGTAAAATGGCTGGGGAAAGCGGGCGCGGCGTCGCGCATGAAGCTGGTGGTCAACGCCTGGCTTATCTCAATGGTGCAGGGGCTGGCGGAAAGCACCCAGATGGCAGAAGAGTTTGGTTTTACGCCGGATGAGTTTTGGGACGTGCTGGACGGCGGGCCGCTGGCCGTTCCCTATGCCAAAGCAAAACTCGGCATGATCAAAGAGGGGAGTTATGAACCGCAAATGCACCTCACTTGGGCGCTGAAAGACGCTCGTCTGGCGCTGGCTGCGGCGAAAGAGAGCCGGCTGCCTGGTTTAGATACCATCGCCGGACTGTGGCAGGAGGCGGTTGAGGCGGGCTACGGTGAAAAAGATTTGTCGGTAATCTATCGCTTTTTGCAGGAAAATCGCTAAATTTCTGGCTAAAACAGAGGGAATAATCCCTCTGTTATTCAGGGTTATAGCGTAAATAGCAGGAACTGCTTAACGGCTTTCTTCTAAAGTGCAACACTATTTGATATATTAATTCATTATCATCATTATTAGTTGATTGATTTTAATGCTTTTTTAGATCACCGCCGATACGGTGAGGCACAGCCTAAAGCAAGGATCTGAACATGCTTGATATTCGTTTTCCTACAGCGTTACAAATGGTGCTCTGCATAGCCCAGGCGGAGCGGGAAGGTAAACGCAGCACCAGCAAAATTTTGGCCATGGGCCTTGAAGCCAATCCCAGTTTTGTCCGTAAAATGATGGTGCCGCTGACCCGCGACGGCATTATTGTCTCCACCCTGGGCCGTACGGGCACCATCAGGCTGGGACGGCCGGCGGAAGAGATTACGCTTTGCGATATCTATACTTCCGTGCTGGAAGACAAACCGCTGCTGGCGGGCCGGCCGGAAGTGCCGGCGCGTTGCCTTGTCAGCGCCAATACCTGCTGGTTCTTTAAGGAGCTGGCGCACGAGGCCGAGCAGGCATCGCTTAGCGTGCTGGCAAAACGGACGGTTGCCGATGCGCTACGGGAAATCTACGAGCGCGACCGCCGCTACCCTGAAGGCAGCTGTGAGGCGATGAAAGCCCGTGAAAATGCGGAAAGTTGACGAAATATGGCCGGACACTGTCCGGCTTTTTTAGTGCCTGAACCCATCCTGATCCACCCCATCTGCCGTAACGTCTTCACGCCATACTGATTATCCTGCGACTTTTCATTGCCGCCAGCGCATGCATTTAATGCAACAATTATACTTGCATTAATCGGCTTGCTGTTTTATCGTTACTAAATGCACTAATGACAGTTACCTTTTACCCCGCCCGCTGGCGGAGGTCAACAGCAAAAACAGGTTATAATTTTAAGGGGAAGACAATGAGCCATGATGATTTTATCAGCGATTTGGTAACGTGGATCGACACGCATATTGAAGGCAAGATGGATTTGGATACCGTAGCCCGCCGCGCAGGCTATTCCAAATGGCATCTGCAGCGTATGTTTAAGCAGCATACCGGCCACGCCTTAGGCGAATATATCCGCGCGCGTCGCCTGAAAAAATCGGCCGAACGCCTGGCTAAAGGCGGCGAGCCTATCCTGGACGTGGCCATTTCGTTTGGTTTCGATTCCCAGCAATCCTTTAACCGCAGCTTCAAACGTCAGTTCGGCCAGTCGCCGGGCGCATGGCGTCGCCAGGTGCAGGTCAGCGCCTGATTGCTTTCAATGGCGGGCGTAGCAGCCCGCTTTGACTTTTCCCGCCTTGTTCGCTTTTTATCCATTCACCGTGTCGTATAAATATAACCTCGCCAGAAGGGCAAAACAGGCCTGAAAAAACGCGGAGGATTGTATACTGTCTGAAATATAATGCTTTTTGACTTTATACAGACAGGAATCCTTATGGAGATACGGAACCTCACTAAACGGCAATTTTGCGAGGCCGCCAGCTATCTGCTGGTCTTTATCGCACTAATGATGATTTTCCCTTTGCGTCTGCTGCCGTGCTTTCTGGCCGGATTTATCGTTTATGAAACTATCCTGGCGCTGACGCCCTGGATTGAGCGGCTGGTAAAAGGCCCGCTGGCGCGTTGGATCACCATCTTCTTTCTCACCGTGCTGGTGCTGTTAGCGTTGGCAGGGGGCATTACCAAACTGATAGGTTTTTTGCTGCACGACTTTCACAGTCCGGCGGCTTTTCATGCTGCCGCCAGCAAACTGCTGGAAGA
>DOOK01000292.1 GCA_003512805.1 Erwinia sp.
CGCTCTTCCGATCATCACGCTTAGCGAGAAGCTGGAGCACAATAATGATCTTGAGCGCTGTGGCGGTTTCGCTTATCTGGCGGAACTCTCTAAAAATACCCCCTCAGCTGCCAATATTATGGGCTATGCCGCTGTCATGGTGGAGAAAAGCCGTTTACGGGAGTTGCTTGTTGTTGGCAATGCCATTCTGGCCGACGTGCATCACCATCGCCTTAGCGCGCTAGAGGTTGCAGAGCATGCTGAAAATGCCCTTTTCAAACTGAGTGAACAGGACATTATTCAGAGTGCGAAAGAGATCGATGTGACGGAAGCGCTTGACTTACTGCTTAGTAAACTTGAATCCGCCACGGCATCAGACAATTTTATAACCGGCACTCCGACAGGTATGGCAGCGCTGGATTATATGTCCTGTGGGCTTCAGCCTGGGGATCTGATTTTGCTGGCAGCCAGGCCATCAATGGGCAAAACCTCTATGGCGCTGAGCTGGTGCATTGGCGCATTGCTGGGACGGCCGCAAAAAAGCGTTTTTATCTTTAGTATTGAAATGCCTACCGAACAGCTGATGATGCGGCTGCTTTCCATGCGTAGCCGGGTTGAGCTTAGTCGTCTGCGCAGCGGCGATCTTGGAGATACTGAATGGAATCTCATTAGTAAGGGAGCTTACGAACTGGCCGAATGGCGCAATCGACTTATCATCGATGATAACAGCGCCCAAACCCCGGCAACGCTCCGTACCCGTGCGCGCCGTTACATCCGTAAGTACGGGCAGCCTTCACTCATCATGATCGATTATCTGCAACTGGTACGTTGTCCTGGAATGGAGAATCGCACGCAGGAAATCGCCGAAATTTCACGTTCTCTTAAGGCTCTTGGCAAAGAACTCGGCTGCCCGGTACTCGCGCTTTCCCAGCTTAATCGTCAGGTCGAACAACGCGCTGATAAACGCCCTAATAATGGGGATCTGCGTGATTCCGGCGCGCTTGAGCAGGACGCTGACCTGATTAGCTTTATCTACAGGGACGAGGTTTACAACGCAGACACTAATTATCCAGGGCAGGCAGAGATCATCATCAGTAAACAGCGCCAGGGGCCAACCGGTACCCTGAAAGTGCAGTTTGATGGAAAATACACGCTGTTTTCTGAATACCCGGAAGGCGGTTATGACCTCGGATATGATTACAGGAAACAGTCCCGATGAATAAAACCTTTCCTGAGAGTTCAACTGCTGGCGTAGAAAGCACTCTTACGCGGTTGTTTACGCTTGATCAGTTACGTCCTAACCCTGACGACCCGCGCAAAACGCGTAATCCGCGCTTTGACTATATAAAGGAGTCAATCAGGGCTCGCGGGCTTGCCTCCGTGCCGATTGTTACTCGCGACCCACGCCTTCCTGAAGGGATATGGACGTTCAGTGACGGGGGTAATACCCGATATGCAATTCTTAAAGAGCTCTGGGAGGAAACGGGCGAAAACCGGTTCAATGAAATTTTATGCGCCATTAAACCTTGGCCTGGTAGGCTAAATTGCTTGGTTGGCCATCTGGCCGAAAACGAAGGACGCGGGTCGCTAACGTTTATCGATAAAGCGTTTGGCGTGCAGAATGTGCGAAAAATTCATGAGGAAACGGTTGGCCGAAAAGCAACCTTACGCGAGCTTTCAGCTATTCTGGCGAAGGAAGGTTTGCCCGTTCACTATTCCACAATAAGTCGGATGGAAGATACTCTGAAGCATCTTTTTCCCTGGATGCCGACATTGCTAACATCCGGATTCAAACGAGAAAGTATTAACCAGCTTCTGTCGCTCAGGCAAAGTGCCGAAAAAGTCTGGGACAACTGCTGCCTTAATAAAGGCATTGAGCCTGTTAAAACCTTCGCAGACGTGTATGGCGGGTGCTGCCAGAAATTCGACGAGCCTGAAAGCTGGTCTCAGGATATGTTCCTTGACGAGCTAATTGGCGATCTGACTGATGCACTGCCAGATGATGAAATGGACTATGACCGCTGGCTACTGGAGCTTCGGGACGCCAGAAAACCAATGTTGCACTCTGAGGATCATGAGCAGGATGCCTCTCCTCAGCCCCAAATATCAGTCATGCCTCTTGTCGGCGCTAACGATGAGGCCGCGATTCATAAGGCAGGAACAGAGATTGAACTAATCGCTGCTGATACGCCGCGAAATAACGAACTGCACATTGCAGAAGAAAAGGCACCCTCTGGCCCCTCTGATTTACTTGATGATATTCAAATTGAGTCATCTCCGGTTATACATACAGAAGTCGCTTCATCAGAGTTTGAAACACATACAGCAACTGATGGACAATCCCCTCAGCCTGCTGAATTTACTGAAAACAACGGGGCAGGTGCTTCTTTCTGGCAAATAAATGCCCTTCAGGACGATATCGAACATCTGCAAAGTATGGCCTATCGACTGTGCTGGGATATCAGCGAAGCGTTGGGCTGTGCTGAAGATTTCGAGCCGGCGAGCGAAGATGAAAACGCGCCCGGTTATCGTTTGGCCTCTGCAGAAAATTCACATCCGGCTGCACTGCTTCTGGCTGCGCTCGCTGGTACCGGTGCTGGTACCGTGAATATGGAGCTTGCTGTAAATCTGCTGATCGGGACATCAGAATCTCATCCTCCTCTACTTAATGACGATATGACCCTGACGTTATTTCGCCTGGTTAGGGTGCTTCGTCGCCTCCGCGAACTGCAGCGACAGGCCGCTGCTCCAATTTATGCCTTAACAACTGAAGGGTTGCACAATGAATACTAATCTATCCCGCGCTGCTAATGGTTTCCTGCTCGATCTCGTTATGGAGCTTAAAAATGGTTTCATTCGTCGCTGCGATAAAATGGGGTTGACCGGTGAAGAGATCGCCGCACTCAAGGATATGACTATCGAGGATATTCACTACATCTGTAACAGTGAGGTTTCTGTACTGTCGTTTCAGATAAACCATGAAAACCTCAGCCGGCTGCTGAATCAAGCGCGGACAGAGCAGACCCGACTTAAACGGCTCGATCGCGCCTTGGCTCTGGGTGGCTCTATTGCGTTGCTGTCCCACTTCTTTGGCCTGCCAAGCAGCGAGGTTGCTACCCGCCGCCGCATTGCCGGCATAAAAGTTCGTGCAGGTCGCGGAACGGTCATATCTGACGATGAGAGCGCCCGGCTCTGGTCGATTTGGGATAACAGCGGCAAGACGGTTTCCTGCGACACGGAAGAAGGTCTTGAAATCATGTTGCTTGCAGCTGAGGAAATGAATATTCCGCTGACCGCCGTCTGGAATACGATCCGTAAATGGGAAAGTGAAAGGCTGACCGCTTCGAGTCGAAGAATGGCATAAGAGCCTGCCCGCGGCTTGAGGCAGAGCGGGCATGAACATTCACTGTAATAAGCTGAGGAGATTCATCGTGAAACTAAATGAAATTATCCCGGGCCTGAAAGCGCCGGCTACGGCTCCATCCGCCATTTGTAAAAAGGCCGCCAGAGCGGTACACAGCTTCTATAAGGGAGAACGTAACTTTAAGCGCCTCCATGAAAATCGGACTGGTTATTACAAAATAGATGTTGGTCCGTTCTGGCGCTTACTCAGCAGGGATCAAGGCCAGACCTGGATAATGATGAATCATGAAAGATACAACACTGCGATTCGTAACTGAATGCGAGAGAGATTGCTTAGCGGTACGCTTTCAGGCATAGCGCTAAGTGTTTTTTATAACCACGATCCGCATAAGGGAGAGTAATGAAGCTTCCGGATGACAGCCTGATTAGCCTCGCTGTCAAAAAAATGAATGACCGCCTGCAGGCGCGTGAGTTGGGAGAGCAAAGTAACTTTGCGCGCGGCGGACTGCTGTTCATGGGTAACGTGCATGACGCACTTCCCCGACGATTGTTGCTGGATACCCGGCTATCTCCTTTCGATAAAATGGCCTGGATAATTATTCGCCTGCACGCCCAGCATAATGACGGGGCGGTATTTCCTTCTTATGACGATCTGCAGCTTCAGCTGGCAACACCGGGCAAAGGTAAAGCCTCCAGAGAGACTATCAGCCGGGTATTGCTTATGCTGCGCATTACCGGCTGGCTGAGCCTGTGTAAGCGCGTCCGTGACGATAAGGGACGCATAAGGGGAAACATTTATGCGCAGCATGACGAACCGCTGACGTTCGCCGATGCCGAGTTACTTGATCCTCGCTGGCTTCAGACAGTAGCGGAGGCGTGCTTTAGCAGCAATAAGACAATAAGCCAGACGGCAAAAGCCATCATTAACGATGTTTGCCTTGATCCCGCCATGCGTCATCACCGAAGCCACCTGGCCGTTATAGAAGGGCGCCTGGGTGCAGCGCAAAATCCCTCCGATATGAAAAATCGTATGCAGGTAATGAATCTGGGTTCGGAATCCGAACCCAGTGAAAAGAGCCATAAAATGTCACCTGATTCGGATTCCGAACCGGGGGAAAAAGCCCCTGAAAACAACAGAGTTCGGGAACCGAACAGTTACGTACGTATTGTTAATAACAATACTAATAATACATACGTACAGCAGGCATCTGTTCTGCCTGAGAAGTTTGCCTGCCTGCTGAGTGAGCAGGACCGCAAGATGCTGAGCGCACAGCTTCAGGCGCTTAAGACAGAGCAGGCACTGCTGGTTTTGCAAAACCTCGCCAGGGCCATGAAAGAAGGCTCTCTTCAGAATCCGGTGGGATGGATGTTGACCGTGCTCAAGAAAGCCCGGAAGGGCGAGCTTTACCAGCCGCAGAGGGAATCCATTGCTAAACCTGTACCCGCCCGACCTGAGTACCGGCCAGTCCAGTCCGAACGGCCTTTGCGCCGGCCGGTCACAAATGACGCCCGCGTGCGGGACATCATTCAGCGTGTGCGATCTCACATTCATTCTGACCGATCTGACAATGACTAAGTCAGCTTTCGGGTGGGGGTGTAAAGCGCTCAGTGTTGTGCGCTGCAGCAAAGTACAAAAAGCAAGCAGTGTTGCAGCCTGCAACAAAGTACGAAACGTAAGCAGCATTACGATCCGCAATTCCTGTTTCTGCGGAAATTTTCTATTTCTGAAAACTGATTTTGAATTGTTCATTCGCTCCTCAGGAATGAGGATGCCCCTTCAGCATAATCGATGCCTTTGCCTATCAGGAGACAGCTATGGCCGAACAAACCACGCCTCAGGCCGCACCACGCCGCTCGGGAGCCCTGCAGTCATCACTTTCCATCGACCTGCATTCGCATTACGCCATTCGCCTGTGGGAAGGCCGGCGCCGGGATGAAATACCCAAGCAGGGTAAAAAAAGACCGGAAATTATCGGCATGCCGCAGGCTATCGCCCGCGCAGGTTTGGCCGGGCGTGATTCTGCAGCTGGCAATCCTTATGCCGATCAGGTTCTCGTACGTCTTGAGGATGCACTGAAAGCCGCTACCGCCCGGGTACGTGAAACCGTTGAAAAGGTTGAGCGCGTCCTTTCGGCTATCCCGGCAGGTATCAACCTGTCTGACGTCTCATCCGTTGAGCCCCTGAATCTGGATGTCTTCAGCCGATCGCCTCTTGGCTACCGCTGCGTGTGGCTCCTGGTGCACTTTGATCAGCTGGCCCTCAAGGTTTTCCAGGCATTCCATTACGGTCTGATTTCCCTGTCGGAACGTGATCAGTACCTTAACGTGGGGGGTCACGCTGTGCGTCAGGTCTACGGCGTCATTCAGGGATACAAAACCGTGCCGGTGACCTATGACGATATCCGCAATAACACCGCCCGGGGCATCGCCGCTGCTGAAAAGCTTGGCAAAATTGATCCGGCCATCCTTTCCGGTGAAAAGCGATCCTCTTTTTCCCCACTTCTGACAAACCCTGCTGAGAATGTCTGACATGAAAAACATACTGATTACCGGCGCCGTCTGCGCACTTCTTACCGGCTGTGCCGGCACCGACCTGGCCGCTATAAACAAGAACATCAGCGATACCGCCTTCAGCGTTAGTAAAACCTTGCGTGGTGGTAGCGAAGATTCAGGCAATGGCATGCCTGTAATGACAAAAGCTTCAACAGGGGCAACAGAAAGTGCTAACCGCGAGTTCAGCCTGCCGGTTGACATCGATACCGCCGCTGCCCGTCTCAAGCGACATTACGGCTATGTCACCCCTGATGAGATCGCACATATTCGCAATAAAGACCGTAACAGCCGCTGGGCCGCCGCTGCGATAGAAGACAGCCATCCAGTGTGGGAAGCCGTGCGGGGCAGTTCTTACCGAATGGGCAGTGATGTGGGTGACAACGATCATATGGAGATTGAGCTGGAAAAAAACGGGGCCGGCACGCGCGCTTATGTCACATACCGGTCGCCGTCGGCATCGCACCTGACCGGCAGCGCATTTGAAAAGCTGATGACGGAAGTTAAGCAGGTCGCATCAGGCAAGGTCCGTTAATCCGGGAGGTCAGCTGTGCAGCTTTATCTTTGTGAAAAACCGTCACAGGCAAAGGATATCGCCAGAGTGCTGGGCATCAGCCAGCGCGGGCAGGGATATATCTCAGGCGAGAACGTCACCGTCACCTGGGCGGTGGGGCATCTGCTGGAAACGGCCACGCCCGAGGCTTACGGTGAACAGTTCGGGCGGCCATGGCGGGCAAACGTGCTGCCGGTGATCCCCGAAACCTGGCATATGGTGGTTAAGAAAGAAACAGCCGATCAGTTTGCCGTGATTAAAAAGCTGCTGAAAAAAGCCCGCGAGGTAGTGATCGCCACCGACGCAGATCGTGAAGGCGAAGTGATTGCCCGGGAACTGATGACGTACTGCGGCTACCGTGGCGCTATTCGCCGCCTGTGGCTGTCCGCACTGGACGAGGGCAGCATTCGTCAGGCGCTACAGAACATGCTGCCCGGCGAGAAAACCGAAAAACTGTATCAGGCGGGCGTCGGCCGTTCGCAGGCCGACTGGCTTATCGGGATGAATCTGACGCGCCTGTACACCCTGAAGGCGGGCGAGGCCGGCCATGCGGAGATGTTTTCTGTGGGGCGGGTACAGACGCCGACACTCGCTATAGTGGTCAACCGCGACAATGAGATTGCGAACTTCACTCCTAAACCCTGGTGGCAGGTCAAAGCACACCTGGAAAAAGACGGCGTGACGTTTCATGCCGAGTGGGTCGGCGCAGAACAATACTGCGATGAGGAAAAGCGCTGCATCAATCAGCCAATTGCCCAGGCCGTTTTGCAGCTCTGCCAGAAAACCGGATCGGCTAACGTTTTGACCGCGGAGAAGAAGCGGGAAAAAACGCCCGCGCCACTGTGCTTCGATCTCGGCACGCTGCAGCAGGTATGCTCCCGAAAGTGGGGTATGGGGGCAAGCCAGGTGCTGACCATCGCGCAGGCGCTTTATGAAACACACAAGGCGACAACCTATCCGCGTACCGACTGCGGCTACCTGCCGCTGTCCATGCGGGACGAGGTGGCGGACGTTCTCCGGGCCGTTCAGGCATCCGATCCTTCGGTTGCCCCCGCGCTGTCACGCCTGGATAGAGCCTTTATGTCCCGGGTGTGGAACGATAAAAAAATCACTGCGCACCACGCCATCATTCCCACGCGCCAGGCATTTGACCTGGCGCGCCTCAGCGCCGACGAGCTGAAGGTTTACCAGCTCATTCGTCAGCACTATCTGGCGCAGTTTCTGCCGCTGCAGGAGTCTGACGTCACCGAGGCAACGTTTAATCTGGGCAACCAGCTGTTCCGGACGCGCGGTCGCGTTATCGTGGCGCCGGGCTGGAAAGCGCTGTTCGGCAGCCAGCAGGACGATGAGGAGGCGGAAG
>DOOK01000291.1 GCA_003512805.1 Erwinia sp.
AGCGAAACGCCCGGTGCTAACATAATCCGGGCGCTGTCAGCCTGTGCTGTGTGTAAGGCTGAACCTGCCAGCAAAGTGGCAATAAGCAATAAATACTTCATTTTTTCTCCTTATCAGCGGCACAACGGCTCCGCCCTGATGCCAGTATTATAAAGAGAGCGCCAGGTTTTCGCCTGGCTAATTCTTAAAAGTGTTGGGAAAGTGTTAAAGGGAGTGTCGTCAGGCAGGCCGCCGCAGGACGCGGCGGCCATGAGGTCAGGCAAGGATGGCGTCGATGCGATCCAGCTCGCTTTGGCTGAATTCACGCCGGGCCAGCATGGCTACGGCATCGTCTATCTGACTGGTTTTGCTGGCCCCAATCAATACTGACGTGACGCGGCCGCCACGCAGTACCCAGGCCAGTGCCATTTGCGACAGCTTCTGGCCGCGCTGCTGGGCCAGCTCGTTCAGCTGACGCACTTTTTCCATCTTCTCTGGCGTCAGCTGTTCGCTGCTCAGGAAACGACTGCCGCTGGCCGCGCGTGAATCTTCCGGGATGCCCTGCAGATAGCGATCGGTCAGCATACCGCCCGCCAGTGGCGAGAAGGCGATGCAGCCGACGCCCTGCTGCTGAAGCACATCCAGCAGGCCCTTTTCCGGGGCGCGTTCAAACATAGAGTATTTCGGCTGGTGGATCAGGCAGGGCGTACCCAGCTGCTTCAGGATGCCAATCGCTTCTGCTGCCTGTTGTGCCGGATAGTTGGACAGGGCGATATAAAGTGCTTTTCCCTGACGCACCAGATGGTCCAGCGCGGTCATTGTTTCTTCCAGCGGCGTTTCCGGATCGGGGCGGTGATGATAAAAGATATCAACATAGTCCAGACCCATGCGCTTCAGGCTTTGGTCGAGGCTGGCGATCAGGTATTTACGTGAACCCCAGTCGCCATATGGCCCCTCCCACATCGTATAACCTGCTTTCGAAGAGATGATCAGCTCGTCGCGCAGCGAAGCAAAATCCTGGCGCAGAATGCGACCGAAGTTTTCTTCTGCCGAGCCCGGCGGCGGCCCGTAGTTATTAGCCAGATCGAAATGGGTAATGCCTGAATCGAAAGCGTGGCGCAGCAGCGTGCGGCTGTTTTCCACCAGCGTGGCGTCGCCGAAGTTGTGCCACAGGCCGAGCGAGACGGCGGGTAGCTTCAAGCCGCTGCGGCCGCTGCGGTGATAACTCATTGTCTGGTAACGATCTTCTTTGGGCTGATAAACCATGAAAAGTTCCTGTGCTCAGAAAGGAAGGCGAAAAGAGCATAGCAGTGTATACGGTTACACCGAACCGGTTAGCGCAGCGGATCGCAACTTGCGGAAAAGTCTCAGGCGTCATCTTTCCTTGCCATCACGGGCCGCGACAGATTTCAACGGGTGCGCAGAGGATCGGCAATACTCATTACAACCTGATAAGAGGAGAAAACTATGCAAACCGTTGGAGACTATCTGTTGCTGCGTCTGCAGGAAATTGGTATCGGGCATCTGTTTGGTGTGCCGGGCGATTACAATTTGCAGTTCCTGGATCATGTTATCGCCAGCGAAAAAATCGCCTGGACGGGTAGCAGCAACGAGCTGAATGCGGCTTATGCTGCCGACGGCTATGCGCGCTGTCGCGGCGCAGCGGCGCTGCTTACCACTTTTGGCGTGGGCGAGCTGAGCGCTTTAAACGGCGTGGCGGGCAGCTACGCCGAATATCTGCCGGTTATCCATATCGTCGGCGCCCCGGCCAGCGCGGCGCAGGAAGAGAAGCTGCTGCTGCACCATACGCTGGGCGACGGCGACTATTCGCATTTTCTACGCATTGCGCGTGAGGTCACCGTGGCGCAGGCCGTCCTGACCAGGGAAAATGCGGCGGCGGAAATTGACCGGGTGCTGCTTACCGCGTTGCGCGAACATCGCCCTGTTTACCTTTTTATGCCAACGGACGTGGCGGAAGCACAGATCCCGCCGCCAGTCGGGACACTGGTTTACCGTCAACCATCGCTGCAAAGCAGCCTGGATGCCTTTAGCGCCGCAGCGGAAACCCTGCTGGCAGAAGCCGAGAGCGTTTCGCTGCTGGCCGATTTTCTTGCCGACAGGGCAGGACTACGTGGTGCGCTACAGGCGCTGGTGACGGAAACGGCGCTGCCTTTCTCAACCTTATTGATGGGAAAAAGCGTGCTGCCGGAGCAGCAGCCGGGTTTTGTCGGCACCTATTCAGGTGCGGCCAGCACGGGGGAGACGCAGCGGCTTATTGAGCAGCGCGAGGTGGTCATTACCCTGGGCACGCTCTGGACAGACACGATTACCGCCGGCTTTACCCAACAAATCGATCCGCTGCGCAATATTGATATTGGCCTGTCTCGTTGTCGGGTAGGTGAGCAGACGTTCAACCAAATCGCCATGAAGGAGGCTGTCGCCGTACTGCACCAGCTGGCGACGCGCCATGGTAAACGCTGGCACGATACGCAGGCGCTCCCGCCGACGCTGCCCGAGCCTGCAGCTGGTGCGCTGAGCCAAAATGCGTTCTGGCGTATCATGCAGGATTTTTTGCGTCCCGGCGATATCGTGCTGGCCGACCAGGGGACGGCCGCCTTTGGTGCAGCGGCGCTGCGTTTGCCTGAGGACGTCACCTTTATTTGTCAGCCGCTGTGGGGCTCGATCGGCTTTACGCTGCCTGCCGCGTGGGGCGCGCAGGTGGCCTGTCAGAACCGGCGCGTCATTTTGCTTATCGGCGATGGGGCGGCGCAGCTGACCATTCAGGAACTCGGATCGATGCTGCGTGATGGTCTTAAGCCCATCCTCTTTATCCTTAATAATGACGGTTATACTGTTGAGCGGGCTATTCACGGTGAACATCAGCGCTACAATGATATTGCGCCGTGGAACTGGACGCAGCTGCCGCAGGCTCTCAGCACGCGGGGCGAGGCGCAAAGTTGGCGCGTTGAGGAAACCGCTCAATTGCAGGAAGTGGTAAAAGTGATTGAACAACCCTCGCGTCTCTCGCTGGTGGAGGTTATGCTGCCGCAGCTGGATGTCCCGCCCGTATTGCAGGCGGTGTCGGCGGCGTTGCACAAGCGAAATGCGTCCTGAAAAGTCTGATAACGGACTCAGACGCTAGATTCAGATTGATGCCCGTGGGAAACTGCGGCCAGTGCAGGTAAGGTAGTCGGTCGCAGCGCGATTTTACGTTCAGCCGTCAGGGCTGAACGTTGTTGTTTGAGTGGGGGAAATTTATAGTGTGTACATATGACGTAAGCGGAGCAAAACAATAATGACTAAATATGCTTTGGTAGGTGATGTAGGCGGCACCAATGCGCGCCTGGCACTGTGCGAAGTCGAGAACGGTGCCATCTCACAAGCCAAAACGTTCTCCACAGCAGACTATGATAGCCTTGAGGCAGTCATCCGTTTTTATCTTGCCGAGCAGCAGCAGGATGTCACGGATGGCTGCATCGCCATTGCCTGTCCGATCACCGATGACTGGGTGGACATGACCAACCACGACTGGGCTTTCTCCACCAGCAAGATGAAAGCGAACCTGGGCTTCGAGCATCTTGAGATCATCAACGACTTTACCGCGGTGTCGATGGCGATCCCTATGCTGACCGAGCAGGACGTGATGCAGTTCGGCGGGACAACGCCGGTGAAAGACAAGCCCGTCGCCGTTTATGGTGCCGGAACCGGTCTGGGCGTGGCGCATCTGGTGCACGTGGATAAACGCTGGGTGAGCCTGCCGGGCGAGGGGGGTCACGTAGATTTCGCGGCTAACAGCGAAGAAGAAGATCTGATCCTGGAAGTGCTGCGCGCCGAGCTGGGCCATGTCTCTGCCGAACGCGTGCTTTCCGGGGCCGGTCTGGTCAACCTTTATCGTGCGATTGTTAAAGCTGATAACCGTGAGCCGGAGAACCTGAAGCCGAAAGATGTTTCTCAGCGCGCGCTGGACGACAGCTGCATCGACTGCCGTCGTGCCCTGGCGATGTTTTGCGTGATCATGGGGCGTTTTGGTGGAAACCTGGCGTTAACCATGGGCACGTTCGGCGGCGTCTACATCGCTGGCGGCATCGTGCCTCGCTTCCTGGAATTCTTCAAGGCTTCCGGTTTCCGCGCCGCTTTTGAAGATAAAGGGCGTTTTAAAGATTACGTGCAGAATATTCCTGTTTATCTGATTACGCATGACAAGCCTGGCCTGCTGGGCGCGGGTGCGCATCTTCGTCAGACGTTAGGCACCATCCTGTAAGCTGCCCTGTCGTCGCCGTAGCGCGGTGTGACTAAGCAGCACCCTTAAAAAGGCCGGTTTTCCGGCCTTTTTTACAGCCGCATCAGCTGGCGAAACTCCCGTACTTTACTGCGGCTGACCGGCACCTGAAACTCCAGGTCGCGCAGCTTCAGGATATAAGTGTTGTTAAACCAGGGTTCGATTTCGCGGATCTTGCTCAGATTTACGCAGTAGGATCGATGGCAGCGGAAAAAAGCCTCGTCGGGCAAGCGGCTGCAAAATTCAGTGATATTCATCGACATCACATACTCTTCCCGCCGCGTATAAACAAACGTCATTTTCTCGTGGGCTTCGGCGTAATAAATATCGTCGATGTCCGTCACGATAATGCGCTCGTCCCTCGTCAGGTTAATGGTGTGCGTCTGGCTACGCGGGCTGTCTGCACCGCCGGTAGCGGCCTGCTGCAGCGTATTTTCCAGCTTGCGCAGCATCGTGATAATACGCATCTCATGATAGGGCTTGAGAATATAATCAAACGCCTCCAGCTCGAAGGCTTCTACCGCGTGCTCTTTATAAGCGGTGATAAAGACAATGTGCGGACGATGCGCAAATTTACTGATGTTTTGTGCCAGCAGCATGCCATCCAGCGAGGGAATATTGATATCCAGGAAAATCACGTCCGGCTGGTGAGTTTGCAAATATTTCAGCACGTCCAGACCGTCGTCGAACGTGGCCTCGATTTGCAGCTGGCTGTGCTGGCGGATCAGCCAGCTCAGTTCCTGCTGCGCCAGAAATTCATCTTCCACAATAATGGCTTTCACAGCGTTTTCCCGGTTAACAGGCCCTGGGCCGTCAGTGAGACACGTTCGGGCAGCGTCGCCCCTTTTTTATTAATATAAAAGGCGATTTCGGTGCCCGGCTGACGGCGGTG
>DOOK01000002.1 GCA_003512805.1 Erwinia sp.
CCGCCAGCCTGCAATCATGCCTGGCAACAGATAGTTACCAATAGTACTGCTGGCATAGACCCGTAGCGCGCCGTTATCTTCCCGAAACAGCTGTTCAATTTCAGTGGCCTGCTCCAGCAAGGCTACCGTACGCGGATAAAGCAGCCGCCCGTGCTCGTTGACGACCAGCCGCTTGCCGACCCTGTCGAACAGCTGTACGCCAAGCTGGTTTTCCAGATCGGCCAGCGCTGCGCTGACGGCCGACTGCGACAGCGCAAGGACCTGCGAAGCCTGAGTGGTGGAGCCGCTTTTCAGCACTTCAGCAAAGACCTCAAGCTGCCTTAATGTGATATGCATTGTTTTTCCTTACTGACTTCCTGCCTGTGCCAGCCAGATAATGATTGCCAGCCACACCAGCACAACGGTGCCCAGCCAAAGGCCAATTTTCTTTTTCCTTTGCGATCGTCCGGCGGTTCGCTGCTGGCTGGCGATCCTGACCTCAGCAGGCAGGAGTCGTAACAGCAGCATCATTCCCGAGGGCACAATAATCGCATCGTCGAGCAAACCCACAAACGGGATAACGTCGGGGATCGAATCAACAGGACTTAGCGCATAAGCAGCCAGCAGAACGGCCATGCCCTTTTGCCATAGCGGCGTACGCGGATCGCGGCAGGCATACCAAAGCGTTACGCCATCTTTTCTGATAATGCCTGCCCATCGGGTTAAACGCCTGAACATACCGGCTCTCCTATATCACTTATTCTGGTTAATTATAAATATATAATCAATTTCTCTTTTAAGCCAGTTTCCCCCATGCTCTGTTTGTCTACTAAGGAGGCTAATATGGCTGAACTAACCTTCCCTTCTTCCCGTCCGCTGCGCTATGGCGCAGGCGTTGGGCTGGCCATGCTGCTGGCCGTTATCGCGCTGGAGGCGGGCGATCTGCCCGCTTTAAAAACGGCCGGGCTGGGCACGTTAACGCTGGCAATGCTGCTGGGCATCCTGGCTGGTAACACTTTTTACAACAGCGTGTCAGCACGCTGCGGTGCAGGCGTACAGTTTGCCAAACAGCAGCTGTTACGGCTGGGTATCATACTCTATGGTTTTCGCCTGACCGTTCAGCAAATTGCCGATATCGGCCTGAGCGGCGTGCTGACCGATGTGCTGATGCTAACCTCCACTTTCCTGCTGGCCTGCTGGCTTGGCCGTCGCGTGCTGCATTTGGATCGCGATACCGCCTGGCTGATAGGCGCCGGTAGCAGTATTTGCGGCGCGGCGGCGATTATGGCGACGGAGCCAGTGCTCAAAGCAGAGCCCCAAAAAGTCGCCGTCGCGGTGGCTACCGTGGTGCTGTTCGGCACGCTCGGGATCTTTCTTTATCCTTTGCTGTGGCACGAGCTGACTCATCTGCTGCCGGGTCTGACGGCGACGCAGTGGGGGATCTTCACCGGTTCAACACTGCATGAAGTGGCACAAGTCGTCGCGGCCGGTCATGCCGTCAGCGCGGAAACAGAAAACGCGGCGGTGATAGCTAAAATGCTGCGCGTAATGATGCTGGCACCCTTCCTGATGGTGTTAAGCCGCTTCGTGCGTTCTGACGGCGGCGGCACAGGTGTGCGTTTTCCCTGGTTCGCGTTGGGCTTTATCGGCGTGGCGCTGTTTAACTCGCTGCATCTACTGCCACCGTCGCTGGTTGACGGACTGAATCAGCTGGATAACTTTTTACTGGCGGTGGCGATGGCGGCGCTGGGATTAACCACGCAGCTCAGCCTGCTGAAAAAGGCGGGGCTGAAGCCTTTGCTGCTCGGCCTGCTGTTATTCGTCTGGCTGCTGCTGGGCGGCGGAACGATTAACCTGGCGATCCAGCATTTGCTGGCATAAATCCGCACCGTTTCCGGTTATGATGACGCGCTTTAAAGTAAAACTTTCAGGAGAGCAGGCATGAAATATATCGGTGCCCACGTCAGCGCATCCGGCGGTGTAGATCAGGCGGTGCTTCGCGCCCACGAAATAGAAGCGACGGCCTTTGCACTTTTCACGAAAAATCAGCGCCAGTGGCGCGCGGCCCCGCTGAGCAAAGAAGTCATTTCCGCTTTCCGTAACGCCTGCGAAAAATATCACTACAGTGCCGCACAGATCCTGCCGCACGACAGCTTTTTAATTAACCTCGGTCATCCGCAGGAAGAGGCACTGGAAAAGTCCCGCGGCGCCTTTATTGATGAGCTACAGCGCTGCGAGCAACTGGGCCTGACGCTGCTGAATTTCCATCCCGGCAGCCATTTGCAACAGATTGATGAAGACGCCTGCCTGAAGCGCATCGCCGAATCGGTCAACGTTGCGCTGGATAAAACGCAAGGGGTCACCGCCGTGATTGAAAATACTGCCGGTCAGGGTAGCAATCTTGGCTTCCGCTTTGAGCATCTGGCGGCGATTATCGAGGGCGTAGAGGATAAGTCACGCATTGGCGTCTGTATTGATACCTGCCACGCTTTTGCGGGCGGTTACGATTTGCGTACCGAAGAAGATTGCGTAAAAACGTTTGAGGAATTCGGGCGCGTGGTGGGCTTTGAGTATCTGCGCGGCATGCATCTTAACGATGCCAAAAGCGCATTTGCCAGCCGTGTCGATCGTCATCACAGCCTGGGCGAAGGCAATATCGGCAAAACGGTATTCAGCTGGTTGATGAAAGACCCTCGCTTCGACGGTATCCCGCTGATTCTGGAAACCGTCAATCCTGCTATCTGGAAGGATGAGATTGCCTGGCTTAAGTCAGAGCAGGTCTGATTTACAGCTATAAAAAAAGCGCGGTCGCCCGCGCTTTTTTATTGAGCCAGCCCTGAATCAGGCCTTAGCCATTTCCGCTTCCGGGCGCTTGAGCACCGCGTAAGAGAGACCGGCAACCAGCGTACCGGCGATAATGGCTATCAGATAACCGAGCACCGGCGTGATAGCGCCTGGGATCAGCAGCACAAACAGCCCGCCGTGCGGTGCCATCAGCTTCG
Organism: Erwinia sp.; assembly: GCA_003512805.1. Taxonomy (GTDB): domain Bacteria; phylum Pseudomonadota; class Gammaproteobacteria; order Enterobacterales; family Enterobacteriaceae; genus Erwinia. The sequence continues at coordinate 2,982 of DOOK01000002.1, forward strand.
CGCCCACCCACATTGAGATGGCGCCGGTCAGCGCGCCGCCAACAATACAGCATGGCAGAACGCGCATCGAGTCACGGGCAGCAAACGGAATAGCGCCTTCAGAAATAAAGCACAGGCCCAGTACCAGCGACGCTT
>DOOK01000428.1:0-213 GCA_003512805.1 Erwinia sp.
GCTTGCGTTCCGAGAGCTGACCGAGAAGGGAAAAGAGATCCTGTTGGTTAATATTATTAGCAGTTAGTAACTGTTCACTTACCAGATTCAGACTCATGTATTCTCGCTCTGTTTGGGAGCCAGTCGCCGCTGGCGTCATAATCTCTATAGCCTGAGGCAATTCCCCGGTCACGTCAAACTCACTTCGCGCTCTTTTCTCGCGGCTTGCGCAGG
>DOOK01000428.1:414-7453 GCA_003512805.1 Erwinia sp.
TTTTCTCGCGGCTTGCGCAGGACCTCATCAATTTTCGGCTTATCCAGCGGGCCGGAAATGTGGTAGCGCAGCACCGAAATCTTATTCCACAGCGGGGCCAGCGCCTTGCTGGCTGCAAAAACAGCGGCGCCAATCACCGGGTTGACGGCAAAGGCGGCAGCGACGCCGACGGTGGCAGAAATCTCCGGCGCGACTACCGCTTCCATATCGATTTGCCGTCTCGCCAGGTCAATTTTGCCCTGCATGGCGATATCGGCCTCCAGGCCATCCACCAGCAGGTTATCGGTACGCAGCACGCCTTTTTCAATCCAGGCTGTGCCGTTAATGGAGTCGAAATAGAAGCCCTGGCTAAAGGTATCGCTAAAATCGAGACGCAGCTTGCGCAGCAGCGCATCAAAACTGACCAGCCGCAGCAGCTGACCGGCCCGCCCGGTATTTACGTCGGCAATCTGCCCGGCCCCCAGGTGAGATTTTAACACGCCGCTCAGCGTCGCCACCGAGGGCTGCCACGGCGCAGCCTGCCAGTGCAGATCGTAATCAATATTAAACGGCGCGTCCCGCAGCGGCGAATTCAGGCCGAACCAGTTAGTGGCATCATCTACTTTTTTGCCACTGAGCGACCCTTTCAGCGCGGTTCTCTGCGAGCCTGGCTGATTGACCCATTCGCCTGTGACCTTCAGTTTTGCGCTACCGATGTCGATCAGGCCATTTTGCAGTTTTAAGGTATCGTGGGTATGGCTGATGTCCGCGGCCATCCGGCCAAAGCGCTGACCGCGCAGCCAGCATTCGTCGCAGGTCAGATTAACAGCGGGCCAGCTGCTGAAATCAATTTTACTGTTTTTCTCGCCGGAGAACGGCGTAGAGTCGCTGGCGGCTGGCCATTGTGGATTGTAATAAAGATAGCTGAGATGGCCCAGCCACGGCGCATGTTGCCTCATCACCAGCTCGCCGTTGATTTCCCGTCCTTTAGCCTGCACCACGTTTTCGCCCGCTACCGTCTGGCTAAGCGTGGCCTCCAGTTCATGCCAGCGCTGTCCTCCCAGCGTCAGCACCGGTGTGCGCAGCGTAATGTTGCCGGGCAGATAAGCCTGCCCGCCGCCTGCGCTGGCGCCCGCACCCGAGCCGCCCGCCAGCAGCCCCAGCCAGGCTTCGCCATCCAGCGGCGGTAGATACAGCGTCATGCCCGATTTTTCCGGCAGCGGCGGGATTTGCGTGGCGTCATGTTCCCAGATGCCTCGATCAACACGCAGCTGTTTTCCAAGCAGCCAGCGGCTGTTAAAACGCTGGTTCTGGCCTACCGCTCCCTGCAGCGTAAAGGCCGAGAGATCGCCCTGCGCCAGGACACGAACCGGCATCACCTCATTCCGTTCTTTATCCAGCGGTGAAGGTAAGTGACTGCTTACATTTTTCAGATCGCCGGTCAGCGACACCTTATAGTTTGCGCCCCCGTTGTGCGGCAGCGTAATGGCGACGGTGCTCTGCCAACTGGCACTACCGTTGAGTTTTTCACGCAGCGCCGTCGGCATCGCATCGATTTTCCCTGGCTGCCAGTCGCCTTTAAGATCGACACCGATATCGTAATGCTTTTCGCCTTCCTGCGTATTGAACGTCACGTTCATTGGCTGTCCGAACCAGCTGGCGGTTAGCGGTTCGCTTTGCAGATTGCCGTTGTCATACGTGAAGCGACCACTCAGCTGTTTGATGGTGCTGTTAAGCGGCTTAATAAACAGCGAGTTATTACGCAGATTGACGTCGCCGCTGGCTTTAACCGCCTGCCCGTCCAGAGGAATATTCAAATGTAAGTGACCGCCCACGTCGCCACCGATTTGCAGCTCGTTCAGTGCCGCACCCAGCGACGACTGTAGCGGCGTCTGGTTAAAGTAGCGGCCGACTTCCTTACCTTCACCGCTGATATCGCTGTCGATAATCAGCCTTTCTTTCATATAGTCCGGAATGACAGCGGCGACGTTTTTGCCCTGTACGTTGCCCAGCATGGCCCGATCCGCTTTCATAAACAGGCCATCGTTAATAAAGTTCAGGTCGATATTCAGCTTTTCCAAATCCGGCCAGCCGGGCTGGAAACGATAGGTGGCCTGGCGCAGCGGCACCCAAACCTGGAACATGCCGTCGTTATGCTTGAAAGGGAAAAGCTCTGGATTACCGGCAAACAGCAGCGCAGCGTTCTTCACCTCGCCGCCTTTAATGGCGCCGCTGAGATAGTCGACCAGCTTAGTGCCCATCAGCGGTTCCGGGAAGTAGCGCCAGGCGTCTGCCGCATCGGTCAGCGTGATACCGGCCAGAATATCCAGCCGCGGCGCCCGATCTTTGGCCTGAGCCCAGGTAAAATCCCCCTTCGCCCACAGCGAGCGCGCCTGAATGTCCAAATCCCGCCCGGCCAGCCTGATGCCGTCCTCACTGCTTTTCCAGTTGAAAGCGCCGCTGGCCTGCGCAATTTCCAGCGGCGCACGGAACATGGTGCCGTCCGGCAGCGAAGCGTTCTTCAGGCTAAAAGCCAGCCTGCCGTCCGGTACGCTGCCGCTAAGCGAGCCGCTAAAGTGCTGCATGCCCGGCAGCAGCTCCCAATGCTGCCAGCTCAGATTTTGCCAGCGGGCCTGAAAACGGGTTTTTTCCGGCTGCTGTAACGGGATATCGGCGGCAAGCGCCTGAATTTCACCTTGCGGATGAAGCGTTCGCCAGTTGGCCAGCAGCGTCGGCGTAACTTTAGAAAACAGCGGCAGTAGCGCATCAATGCGCTCAAGCGCCAGGTGGGTGGCGCGTACGCGCAGGGCTTCCGGACTGGCTGAGTTTTGCGGCAGCCAGAGCAGCGATATCCGCCCTTTGGGCCAGGCTACGCCGTCGGTATGCAGGTTGGTTTGCGGCATTTCGACGCGCCAACCCTGTTCAACATGGCTGATATGCGCGGCGAGGTTGTCCACGGTGAAATGGTGTGTCCGACTTTCGTCCTGCCACTCCGCGCCGCCTTTCTTCAATAAGATATCGCCGCTGTGGATTTCGCCGTTTTCGAGGCTCATCCATGCGGCCAACGAGAAGCGCGCGCTTTTCAGCGTGGTGTTGTCCTGCAGCCACTGGCCAAGCCAGGGTTTGACATCCACATCGTCCGCCTGCATCCAGGCGCGGCCCGTATCGAGATAGCCGTTGGTATCGCTGAGATCGAGACGAACCTGTACCACGCCGTGCTGGCCGGTAAAGCTGGACAGGCTGACTAACCCTTCCGCCCGGTGGCGATTTTTCTCGTTCAGCCAGGTGAGTTGCGGCATATCCAGCCTGGCGCGCTGGCCGGAAAGCGTCAGGAAACTGATCTGGCTTTGTTGCAGATCGAAATGGTCAAACTGGCGTAAAAAGAGATCGCTGAACTGTCCGGGCTTAAGCTCTACTTTGCCGCCGTTGCCGGAGGTCAGCGGCGTATTGGTCACAAGATTCAGCCGCCAGAAGACGAGGTTGCGAAACTGAGGACGCAAATGCAGCAAAGATTGCCAGACGTCAAGGGCCAGCGAGACGCGATCGACCTTCAGCGAACCGCCGTCCTGCAGGCCAATATTAAGGGCTTTGATCTCCAGTACCGGGCCAAAGTTTTCCCAACGGCCGTCAAGAGAGGCGGCTTCTACCGGCATATCAATCGCGCTTGAAGGGTGCTGTAAAAGGGGGACGCGCCAGCTGTTCATGTGCGGCATTGCCAGACGCAGTCCGCTGACGATCAGCGCAATAATAACGACGATTATTGCGCCGGTCAGTAGCAGGATCCTCGGCAATTGCCTCACACACCTCTCCTTGATACCCGACTCTGCGGGCAATAGCTATATTTACCCCCGATGGGGCGCGCTGGCTTTGTTTTGAGCGGGATAACCGGACTTACATCATTACCACGTCAAACTGCTCCTGAGTATAGAGCGGTTCAATCTGTACTTTCACCTGCTTGCCGACGAATATCTCTACTTCCGCCAGCGCATGCGATTCATCCGTTTTTAGCGCTTCGCCTACCGCAGGTGAAACGTAGACTAAAAAGCGATCCGAATCATAGGCGTGATGGACGCGAACGATCTCGCGCATGATCTCATAACAGACGGTTTCCACCGTTTTCAGCGTGCCGCGCCCTTTGCAGACCGGACAATCCTGACACAGTACGTGCTCAATGCTTTCGCGCGTTCGTTTGCGGGTCATCTCTACCAGGCCAAGCTGGGAAAAACCGTGGATGCCGGTTTTCACCCTGTCCTTACTCATCGCCTGTTCCAACGAATGCAGCACGCGGCGGCGATGATCTTCATTATTCATGTCGATAAAATCGATAATAATAATGCCGCCAAGGTTGCGCAGGCGCAGCTGGCGGGCGATCGCCTGCGTCGCCTCAACGTTGGTATTGAAGATGGTTTCATCCAGATTGCGATGGCCGACAAACGCGCCGGTATTAATATCGATAGTGGTCATCGCTTCAGTTTGATCGATGATCAGATAGCCGCCGGATTTCAGCTCTACCTTGCGGTCCAGCGAGCGCTGAATCTCGTTTTCCACATCAAACAGGTCGAAAATCGGCTGCTTACCGGTATAGAGCTCCAATTTTGCCGTCATTTCCGGAATGTATTCGCTGGTGAATTCTACCAGCTGTTCCCACGACTGACGCGAGTCGATACGGATGCGATCCAGCGCAGCACCGGCGAAGTCCCGCAGAATGCGCTGCGACAGCGCGACTTCACCATAGAGGCGACAGCGGGTTTTATTGCGTTTTTTACGCTCGATGACCTTGGTCCACAGCCGCTTGAGAAAGGCAGCGTCGGAAGCCAGCTCCTGTTCACCCACGCCTTCGGCGGCGGTGCGGATAATATAGCCACCCAGTTCATCACAGTAGGCAGCCACCACGGACTTGAGCCGGTCGCGCTCCGCTTCGCTTTCAATGCGTTGCGAAACGCCAACGTGTGATGCGCCTGGCATAAAGACCAGATAGCGTGAAGGCAGTGTGATATCGGTAGTCAGACGCGCGCCTTTAGTGCCCAGCGGGTCTTTCACCACCTGCACCATCAAATCCTGTCCCTGACGGACCAGCTCGGAAATGTCGCGCACGGAAAAGTTTTTACGCTCGTCACCCGCCACGCATTCGGTATGCGGCATGATATCGGAAGCGTGCAGGAAGGCGGCTTTTTCCAGCCCGATATCTACAAAGGCCGCCTGCATACCCGGCAGCACCCGGCTGACGCGCCCCTTGTAAATATTGCCGACAATGCCGCGGCGCGCTTCGCGTTCAATGTGGATTTCCTGCAGGATGCCGCCATCAATATAGGCGACGCGCGTTTCTGAAGGGGTGATATTTACCAGAAGTTCAGCCGTCATCTTGTTCCCTTACCTCACGCAGTGCGTGAAACTGGCTCAGTAGCTCAGCCGTTTCCACCAGGGGCAGCCCCACTACCGCATGATAGCTTCCATTGATTTTTCTGACAAAATTCCCGCCCAGCCCCTGAATACCATAGGCACCGGCTTTATCCATCGGTTCGCCGCTGGCGATATAGGCTGCGATATCCTCCTCGCCCAGCAGGCGAAAAGTCACGTCCGTCACCACCATACACGCCAGCTGCCGTTGCCGGTCAGCCAGCGCAACGGCCGTCATGACCTGATGCGTCTGACCAGAAAGTTTAGACAGCATTACGGCGGCGGCGGCCTCGTCGGCTGGTTTCTCCAGCACTTCGTTGTTCAGCACCACGATAGTATCGGCACCCAGCACCGGGAGATCCTGCTCTGCTACCGCTACGCCGGCCTGGGCTTTTTCCAGCGCCAGACGGCGGACGTAAGTTTCAGCCGCTTCACCAGGCTGCTGACGCTCTTCAACCTGCGTGCTTAAACGCGCAAAACGCAGACCAAGCTGCGTTAATAATTCATGACGACGGGGAGAACCGGAGGCCAGGTAAAGGGATATCATACTCTTCCTTATTGTACGGCAAACTGGCGACGTATTTTTCTCATCAGCAAGAACAGCCAGGGCCACAGAATACCGTCTATCACGCTACTCCAGAAGATTTCCGGACGAAACGAGACGTTGATAACTAAAAATTCTGCCCAGAAGACAATAACATCCATTGCCAGCGACAGCACCATCACCATCAGCGCCTGCTGCCAGAGCGCCAGGTTGCGGAACAGCTGAAATTTGAACGCGACCAGATAAGCAAGGATGCTGAAGGCCAGCGCGCGCACGCCCAGCGTCGAACCGGAAATCAGATCCATTATAGATCCCATCACGAAACCCGTGCCGACATTCACGCGATGCGGCAGCGCCAGCACCCAGTAGATGAGGATTAACAGCAGCCAGGAAGGCCTGAACATATAGAGTTGGTCAGGCCACGGCATGATTTGCAGCACCAGCGCCACCAGAAACGAGCACCAGATCACCCAACGACCGTGGCTGCGATAGCTGCTCAAGGCTGGCCTCTGCGCGAAGAGGAGGCAGCAGCAGGCGTGGTCTGAGTCGCAGGCGCCGTCGAACCCGCTGCCGAGGCGTTATCCGGCGCGGGCGGCCCCATCATCTCGCTGGCGGCTGGCAGGACCTGCGGCATCATCTGCATCAGGCGCTCGTTGGCAACACGATGCACTTCATCGGGGGCCATCGGCATGGTGCCGTTGCGATCCGCTCCCCACAGCAGCAGCAGATAGCGCAGACGCTGCAGGCCTGCTGTTGGGCGTGCCTGAATAACAGTGTAGGCACGTTGCGTATCCAGCTTCACGGAGGAGACCACGCCCACCGGATAGCCTTCCGGGAAGCGCCCGCCGAGGCCGGAAGTCACCAGGACATCACCCACACGGATATCGGTATTGCCCGGCAAATGCTCAAGCTGAAGGTCTTCCGTACAGCCGTTGCCTGCTGCAATCACGCGGATATCATTACGCAATACCTGAATAGGCAGCGCGTGCGATGAATCGCAAATCAGCATCACGCGGCTGGTAATTTTTCCTACGGCAACCACCTGCCCCACCACGCCTTTATCGCTGATAATCGGCTGGCCTTCGTAAACACCGTTTACGCTGCCCTTGTCGATAACGA
>DOOK01000427.1:0-486 GCA_003512805.1 Erwinia sp.
ATCGGCCTGCGCGTCAGCCATGGCTGCGTGCGTCTGCGTGCCGACGATATCAAATGGCTGTTCGACAATATTCCAGTCGGTACGCGCGTGCAGTTTATCGATCAGCCGGTGAAAGCGAGCGTGGAGCCGGACGGCACCCGTTATATCGAGGTGCATAACCCGCTGTCGCAGACTGAAGAGCAGTTTAACTCTCGCGAGCCGGTGCCGCTGACGCTGACTGCGGCCGTGAATAAAGTGGTTAGCGATGCCAGCGTGGACAGCGCCAGCCTTGAAGCCGCACTAAAAGATCGTACCGGGATGCCGACCAAGGTTAACGGGGCAGCCGGTAACGGCTATGCCGCTCCGATCCCGGTCCAGGAAAACGAAGGCGCGCAGCCGACCGAAAAACCGGCCACGCCGGTTACGCCGCAGGGCGCTAACGCGGGGGAGGCTGCTCCTGCCGCAACGGTTGACGGCCAGCCTGCACCTGTAGAGGGTCAGACCAAC
>DOOK01000427.1:574-3205 GCA_003512805.1 Erwinia sp.
CCTGTAGAGGGTCAGACCAACGGCACGCAGCAGGCTCCTGCCGCGAACGACAATAGCCAGCCCCCTGTAGAGGGTCAGACCAACGGCACGCAGCAGGCTCCTGCCGCGAACGATAATGGTCAACCCGCACCTGCAGAAGGCCAGGCCACCGATACGCAGCAGGCTCCTGCGGCAACCGGCAGCAGCTTTATCGTTCCGGCGCAGCCTGGCCCGGTTTACGATAAAACCTCTAAAGTGACAGGTAAAACCGTTACGCCAGCACAGTCGTAACCGAATGCCTGGTCTTCACTGACCAGCAAAAACGGGCCTAATGGCCCGTTTTTTTTTACCTGTTATCGGCTGCGGCAACTTCTGAAGGAAGATCGCCTGAACCGGATAACGGATTAAAAGAGGCTGCCGTGTTTTACTTCATGCTGCACAGGCAAATAAAGCCAGACTTAATTTAATGCCTTATTTTTACGTTAACCGGGACATAAACAAGCCCATCCCCCCTGAAAACCGGCCGCGCTGGCCCTTTTTAATCGGCTATTTTTTTCATTTCTCATCGACAATTCCGTGAAATTTCCGCCTCTATTCTGTGATCGTTTTCAATAATCAGAACATTGGCGCCTGGGGTTATTTTTTAAGCAGCTATGTTTTCATTACGTTTTAAAAACGTGACGTCATTTCATTAAAATAACACTCACCGTCAGACTTCTCTGTCCCCTCTGGAAGGCAAAAAATGGCGAAAAAAAGCAATGCTCAGGATATTGATAAGCTGATCGAGATGGTTGGCGGAAAAAGCAATATAGCCACGGTAAGCCATTGTATTACCCGGCTCAGATTTGTGCTTAACGATCCGGCGAAAGCCAGGCCCAAAGAGATTGAAACGCTACCGATGGTAAAGGGCTGTTTTACCAATGCCGGACAGTTTCAGGTCGTTATTGGTACGGACGTGGATGACTGGTATCAGGTGCTGCTCAAGCAGACGCAGCTTAGCGGCACGGATAAAGAAAGCGCCAAGCGGGTAGCCCGACAAAATATGAAATGGCACGAAAGCCTGATTTCGCACTTTGCCGAAATCTTTTTCCCGCTGCTGCCGGCGTTAATCAGCGGAGGATTAATATTAGGCTTTCGCAATCTGATTGGCGATTTACCGCTTTATCACGACGCCCCGCTTACCGCAGCCTCGGTCGTCTGGAAAAGCATTTACGATTTTCTGTGGCTAATCGGCGAGGCGATTTTCTTTTATATCCCGGTAGGCCTGTGCTGGTCGGTAGTAAAAAAAATGGGCGGCACGCCGATTCTGGGCATTGTGCTGGGGATCACCCTGGTTTCACCGCAGCTGATGAATGCTTATCTGCTGGGCCAACAGGTGCCCGAGTCGTGGAATTTTGGCTGGTTCACTATCGATAAGGTCGGTTATCAGTCTCAGGTTATTCCCTCTATTCTGGCGGGCCTGACGCTGGCCTGGGTCGAGCTTAAGCTAAAACGTATCGTGCCCGATTATTTAACGCTGGTCGTGGTGCCGGTTGTGTCGCTGCTGATTGCGGTCTTCCTGGCGCATACCCTTATTGGGCCGTTTGGTCGCATTATAGGGAACGGGATTGCCTGGGGCGTAAGTCACCTGATGACCGGGCCCTTTGCACCCGTTGGCGCTGCGCTGTTCGGATTTCTCTATGCGCCGCTTGTCATTACCGGCGTACATCAAACTACGCTGGCAGTAGATTTACAGCTTATCCAGAACCTTGGCGGCACGCCCGTCTGGCCTATTATCGCCCTGTCGAATATGGCGCAGGGCTCGGCGGTGTTGGGCATCATCTTTATGAGTAAGAAAGTGAACGAGCGGGAAATTTCCGTGCCGGCGGCTATTTCCGCTTATCTGGGCGTGACCGAGCCGGCTATGTACGGGATCAACATGAAATACCGTTTTCCCATGTTGTGCGGCATGGTGGGATCGGCCTGTGCCGGTCTGATTTGCGGGCTGTCTGGCGTCATGGCTAACGGGATTGGCGTCGGCGGCCTGCCGGCGATTTTATCGGTCAAAACGCAATATTGGGGCGTGTTTGGCATGGCAATGGTTGTCGCCATTGTTATTCCGCTGCTGCTCACCATGGCGATTTATAAACGTAAAAAGGCCGCTGGTAAGCTGCTGGTAGTCTGAGTAAAAGAGTGGATAAAGCGGGCTACACGGCACGCTTCTGCCGGTGAAGCCCGCTACCACTTCAGGCCCAGGCCAGTCGTAAAGTTACGCTCGTTTAGCGTATCGCGCGTGCCGCTGACCAGGTTATGGCCGTAGCTGACATTCAGCGATGACCAGCTGGTCAACTGGTAGCGCAGGCCGACCTCCGCATCCAGCGAAAAGATGTTGCCATCCAGCGAGTGTCCGGTGTCGCCGCGGCTGAACAAAGCAATCTTTCTGCCCTCAAGAAAGCGCTGGTAGTCCCAGCGCAGCGACGCGCCCAAATGACTGTCTTCACTTCCGTCGCTGTAGCCGTAGGTAAATGCGCCTCCCAGCAACGCCAGCGAGAAAGACCCCAGCTCGTTATCCCAGAACTGGTAGCCAGGGCCGGTGCCCAGCAAAGCCTGTTCTGAAAGATCCTCCACCCAGTCACGCTTGTAGCTGGCCCTGCCCTGCCAGAACAGGCGTTC
>DOOK01000086.1 GCA_003512805.1 Erwinia sp.
CGAGCCACGCCTACCGCCACGTTAGCGGGCGCGCCACCGGGACACTGCTGCAGGTGATTGTTTTCCTCTGGCAGCAAATCCACTACCGCGTCGCCTAAAACCCAGACTCTGTTCATTACGCCTCCTGTAAAAAGTAAGCTTAAAGCTAAACCGCTTTAGCGATAATAACAACTCTCTGTCTGTCCCAAAGAGAGATTCGGAAAAAAGAGGCGTACCGTTCTGGCAGTGGGTCATCTGCCGTTCGGCGCCTTATCCTGTGGGAAAGAGGAGTGCCCTTTTTGATGAATCAAGGCGATGAACGGCGATTTTCATGCTGAAAATAATAATTTAATGGCACGATAGCGACGAGAAGACAGGTTTGGCCAGAGAGGGATCCCATTATATTTTCCTTCACCGCCGCGATACCTGTCGTCTTCGGTCGATCGCTACAGGTAACGGCTCTCAATCGAAAAGAGTCGGATCCGCAATCAGCGCCGATTTCGGCCCACCTTAACTGCAAATGAAAAATATAGCTGACCCACATTAAGTAATGGGCTCGCATTTATCCTGCCCGACTCGCAATCCAGTCTGCCGGGCTTACAATAACTGCGAATCAGCTTTCATCGTTTTTTGAAAGTCCCTAACACTAAGGACTGTTAGAATAATTTCTTTTTGAAATAAGGAATTACCTTATGAACGCCAGTGGTAATAATTCAATCGCCGCAACTAATACATATCGTACGGAATTGGTGAGTACGAATTCGTTGAAAAGCGAAACAGCTATAATGGAATTTGTCCTTGCACCCATGTTGGCCGTCCAGTTCAGATATACATGGCCGTTTTTTTAAAGAAATCTCATCTACTCCTCTTTTAATATGAAAAATGTTTTTTAAGGAGAATATTTATATGCCTGTAAGTGGAATTGGTAGTGGCTCTCAAAATTTTGGGGGCGTCAGCACATCTGAAAGCGCACGCAATCAGACCTGTTAATCGTCGGAGTTGGCACGCAACATCCATAAAGTTCAGCAGTCAACATATGGATTTAGCAGGGGGCATCAGCGCCAGAATGCAGTGGATCTCCGTGTAGAAACATCGATTAAGTCAACAAGTTTTGGTAATCCAGTATCCCGTGCTACCACCACCCTGGTAGATAAACTTGGGAGCGGAACCAAAATTAAACCTTAAAACTAATTTTAACTCTATTGATGAATAAGGCTTAAAATATGCAGATAGTCAATTACGTGCATGCAAAAGTTTTACACAGCAGCAATGCTGCATTCAGTCTGGCCATGAAAGATAATAAGTACAGTTCATTTGCAGAAAAAATCATCTCAGTTAAAAATGAAAATGCGCACTGTGCTCTTATTAATGCGCACTCTTCTCTGAGAAAAGAAGTATTGACTATGAATAAAATATCGAAGTACGAGGGTTTTTTGAAAAACATTTCAGAAATAAAGCCTCAGGATTGTCAAAATTCTGGTATCTCAAACTATAACGATCGTCTTCCCAGACTGGCAGTAATAAAAATTAACGGAAACGATCATGAGTATTTTCTTCCTTACAACAATCAGCCAAAAAGTGTAACTATTACCACTGCTAAAGAAAGACTTGTTTAGATATCACTGAATCACCCTGTAAAACTATAAAAAAAGCGAATGCGTATTTTTTAAGTAGACCCAAAGCAGGCAACCCGGTGAGACAGTTTTTCTGTCTCATCAGGGTTGTTTTCACTCATCCTGGCGTTACGTTTTTATCATCTGGCGTTAAATGAGACAGTTTTCATTATTTTGGCACTTTACGGCTACGCCCGTGTTTCAACCAGCGACCAGGATCTGACTCTGCAGATACAAATTCTCCGCGCTGCCGGTTGTGAAATCATTCGTGCAGAAAAAGGCAGCGGAAACAGCCGGTCCGGAAGGAGCGAGTTGCAGCTGTTGCTGGCTTTCCTGCACCCCGGTGATACGTTGATGGTGACTCACGTGGATCGCCTGGCCCGCAGCATTAAGGACCTGCAGGATATCTTGTATGCCCTGAATCAACAGGGCGTAACGCTCAGGGCAACGGAACAGCCTATGGGCACGTGTCCGGCAGCAGGTAAAGCCTTCCTTGATATGCCGGGTGTTTTCGCTGAGTTTGAAACCAACCTGCGACGTGAACGTCAGAGGGAAGGGATTGCCGCAGCGAAAGCACGGGCCGTGTACCGCGGAAGAAAGCCCTCATGCGGAGATCTGGCGCCTGTACGCCACGGAGAATATGGGGGCCACGGCCATAGTCCGCCAGCTCGGGATTGGGTGGACCTCAGTCTACCGGGCGCTGGAAAATTATGAGCAGCCGGCGTAGCGCCCGGCTGATTCCCTGTTGCAACTACGGCAACGGTTCGATCGCCCGCCGCCAAAAAGCCCTGAACGGGCCACCCAGATTGCCACCGCCGCTCAGTTATAGGGTATTTCAGTCACGACGGTTTATCGCGCTCCTCGTCTGGTCCTCAGACCACGCACAGCTTACCGCCGCGATCGTGGCCAGCAACGGATACTCCCCCTCTGTGGAACATTACTGTGAACTGATTGCCGCGCTAAACCACGCTGATGCTGTTCAGCGTGGTGGATGACCGGAGCGGGTTTACTTACCAGTAATACCGGTGTGTGGTGAGGATGCGGAATCAGCGCTGCGTTTTCTCTTTAACGCCATGGCATTAAAAGCCAGGTCTGATTTTCCTTTCCAGGGCCGCCCGAAAATGCTGTACCTCGGTAACGGACCCGTGGCCAAAAGTCCTATGTTCCAGTCCCTGAAAGTTGACTGGCTGACGCAGACACCGGCAGTTAAGGATGGCACCGCAGAGTCTGAGCCGCAGGTTCAGGTTACTTTTCGCGGGCGAGAGGATTGCCGAAGAGGCTTTTATAAAGGGGGCCGGTTCCGAAAAAGGCGTGGCTTTTGCCCGAATCACCAGCACCAATACCGTATATCGGAAAAGAGCAGCAGGCCAGCAAGCGAATGCAGCCGCTGGCGTAACGCCGGCCGCTGCACTAAAAAGTCAGATATCCGTTTTTTCGCCGTACTCGCAAAGATCCTCAATTAAACAGGAGCCGCAGCGCGGTTTGCGGGCAATGCAGGTATAGCGGCCATGCAGGATCAGCCAGTGGTGACAGTCTACTTTGAACGCTTTCGGCACGACTTTTAACAGTTTTTCTTCTACCTGTTCAACGTTCTTGCCCGGCGCGAATTTGGTACGATTGCAGACGCGAAAGATATGGGTATCCACAGCGATAGTCGGCCAGCCAAAAGCGGTATTCAGCACCACGTTCGCCGTTTTACGCCCCACGCCCGGCAACGCTTCCAGTGCCTCACGGCTCTCCGGGACCTCGCCACCGTGCTGCTCCAGTAAAATACGGCAGGTTTTTATCACGTTTTCGGCCTTGCTGTTAAACAGGCCAATGGTCTTGATGTACGCTTTCACGCCGTCGACGCCCAGCGCCAGCATCGCAGCTGGCGTGTTGGCGACCGGATAGAGCTTTGCGGTCGCCTTATTGACGCTAACGTCGGTGGCCTGCGCGGAGAGCAATACGGCGATCAGCAGCTCAAAAGGCGTAGTGAAAACCAGTTCCGTGGTGGGATGCGGATTATTATCGCGCAGCCGCACCAAAATTTGCTGACGTTTATCCTTGTTCACAGCGTACTCGGTGCTCCTGTTGGCAGGGCGGCTTCTGCCGCCTTCCGCGCCGCACGGGCCTTCAGCTTGTTATCGATCAGGTATTTTGCGGCCAGTAACATGCCCAGGCCGATAAACGCGCCCGGCGGCAGCATCGCCAGCAGCATTGGCGAATCAAAATGAACAACCTGTACGCGCAGGACTTTTGCCCACGGGCCAAGCAGCTGATCGGCACCGTTGAAAATAGTGCCGTTGCCAATCACTTCACGTAGCGATCCCAGCACGAACATCACGCTGGTGGCACCAAGGCCAATGGCCATCCCATCCAGCGCGGCCAGCGGCACGCTACTGCGCGAGGCAACCGCCTCTGCGCGGCCCACCACAATACAGTTAGTGACAATCAGCGGGATAAAGATACCTAACGACTGGTAAAGCCCGTAGGCATAGGCGTTAATCAGCATCTGCACGCAGCTCACCACGGCAGCAATAATCATCACGTAAATCGGAATGCGAATATCGGTCGGCACCCAGCGGCGTGAAGCCGAAATCGCGCTGTTAGTGCAGGTCAGCACCAGCGTGGTAGCCAGACCGAGGCCCAGCGCATTGGTGGCGGTTGACGTCACCGCCAGCAGCGGGCACAGGCCCAGCAGCTGCACCAGCGCCGAGTTATTTTTCCACAGCCCACCGATTAGCAGGGTTTTAGCTTCACTCATTGGAGTCTCCACAGGTTGGCAGCGAGGACAGCTGCCCCGGCAACGTTTCAACATACAGCGTGGCGCGTTTTGTCGCGTTTACCACTGCCCGCGGTGTGATGGTGGCGCCGGTAAACTGATCGAAATCACCGCCGTCTTTTTTCACCGCAAAATGCTGGTCATCTTTTCCGCTCAGCCTGACGCCGCTGAAGCTTTCAATCCAGTTGGAGATACGCAGCTCGATTTTATCGCCCAGTCCTGGCGTTTCATGATGCTCCACCACGCGCACACCCAGCACTTTTCCGCTGAAATCTGCGCCGACAATCATCCGGATTGCGCCAGAATAGCCGTCTGGGGCGGTGGTCTCAATAGCTACCGCCACCGGCTTATCCTCTTTGCGCGCCAGATAAAGGCGATGTGTTCCTTTACCCAGCGTCGGATCGCTGACCAGATAGCACTCCTGCTGCAGAGCATTAGTATAGAGTGTCGGCGGCACGACCTGATCCAGCAGGCTTTTTTGCTGCAGCGTTGTCTGGTGATCAATAGTCGGTTTAGTCACGCTGTTAATCACCGCGGTCAGACCGGTGGTGACCGCAGCGAACAGCGCCAGCGTCACGCCGTTTTTACGAATCGCATCCAGCATTACTTTTCCTTACGATGGCCGTAAACGCGCGGCTGCGTGTAATAGTCGATCAGCGGGACGGCAATATTCGCCAGCAGCACGGCAAACGCCACGCCGTCAGGATAGCCGCCAAAGCTGCGGATCAGCCAAACCAGCAGGCCAATCAGTACGCCATAAAGCAGACGACCTTTGTTAGTGGTGGACGCCGTCACCGGATCGGTGGCAATAAAAAAGGCACCGAGCATGGTTGCGCCGGAAAAAAGATGGATCGCCGGTGAAACCAGGCTGCCAGGGGAAAAGAACCAGCCGAGCGTGGAGAAAAACGCCAGCGACAGCAGCATACTGACCGGGATATGCCAGCGAATACTGTGGGTAAACAGCAGAAACAGGCCGCCAGCCAGGTAACCGATATTGACCCACTGCCAGC
Source organism: Erwinia sp. (assembly GCA_003512805.1). Lineage (GTDB taxonomy): Bacteria > Pseudomonadota > Gammaproteobacteria > Enterobacterales > Enterobacteriaceae > Erwinia. Next base: position 5,367 of record DOOK01000086.1, read on the forward strand.
CCAGACCGGCAATGACGCCGCTGTAAATGGGCAGCGCCTGTAGCTGCTCTGCACTGTGTCCGGCACGAAGCCCGGTTTTAAAGGTATCCAGCGGCGTGGCCTGGCTGACGCCGTCCACGCCGAGCTGCAGCTGCTGCATAGTGTGACCATCCAGCGTCAACCCGTGGAAAATAATGTGTAACGCATCCCAGAAAGTAGGCGTGACGGACTGTAAAGCGTCCGGCGGCAGCCAGCTGGTCATCTGTACCGGGAAAGAGATCAGCAGAACCACATAGCCAACCATCGCCGGGTTGAAGGGGTTCTGGCCCAGGCCGCCATAGAGCTGCTTGGAGATGACTACGGCAAAGATCGTGCCGATAGTAATGACCCACCATGGCGCCAGCGGCGGAATACTGATTGCCAGCAGTAGGGCGGTCAGCAGAGCGGAGTTGTCGCCCAGCGTTTTGCCCAACGGCAGTTTACGCAGCTTAAGGATTGCCGCTTCAGAGCCGATGCCTGCTGCAGCGGCAATCGCGATTTGGATCAGGGTGCCCCAGCCGAAAAACCAGCACTGAGCGGCTATGCCGGGCAGCGTGGCAGCCAGCACCAACAGCATGATGGTGCTGGTGCTGCGACGATTATGGGTGTAAGGCGAACTAGCGATGCGAAAAGCCATTTAATCCTCTTGCGTAGAATGTTGCGCCTTACGCGCTTTAACGCGAGCGATGGCCGCCGCCACCGCTGCTTTACGGCGATCGTCAGGTTCTGACGAAGATGTAATATCCGGCTGCGGCGCGGCTTGTGTCGG
>DOOK01000168.1 GCA_003512805.1 Erwinia sp.
TTTCCACATCGCGGTAGCGGTCGATATGGTTGAAGCCTGGATTGGTCATGCCAATCTCTTCGCCCTGGTAGATATAGGGGGTGCCCTGCACCCCATGCAGTACCATTGCCAGCATTTTCGCCGAGGGCACGCGCAGCGCACCTTCCTCACCGAAACGGGAAACGATGCGCGGCTGATCGTGGTTACACCAGAACAGTGCGTTCCAGGCACGATTGTGCATGCCGCGCTGCCAGTGGTTAAAAATGCCTTTTAGCTTAACGAAATCCGGCCTGGCCAGCGTCCATTTATCGCCACCGGGGTAGTCCACTTTCAGATGATGGAAGGTAAAGGTCATCGACAGTTCACTGCCGTCGCTGGCCGCGTATTGCTGGCAGTTTTCCAGCGTGGTGGAAGACATTTCCCCCACGGTCATCAGGTTAAGAGGCTGAAAGACCTCCCGACTCATCTCTCGCAGATAGTCGTGAATAAGTGGGCCATCCGTATAGAAGCGCCGCCCGTCACCCTCGTCGTCGTCCGGCAGCTCCGGATGCCTCGATACCAGGTTAATCACATCCAGTCGCAGGCCTTCGACGCCTTTTTCCGCCCAGAAACGGCAGACCTTTTTCAGTTCTTTCCGTACCGGGGGATGCGCCCAGTTAAGATCGGCCTGCTCCACGGCATACAAATGCAGATAGTATTGCCCGCTTGCCGGATGCCATTGCCAGGCCGACCCGCCGAATTTAGATCGCCAGTTATTTGGCGGCCGGTCCCCTGTGCCGTCACGCCAGTGGTAAAATGCCCGAAAGGGGCTGGCGGGATGCTGTGCAGCCAGAAACCAGGGGTGTTCGGTAGAAGTATGGTTAAACACCATATCCATGACGATGCGGATGCCGCGCTGACGCGCTTCGGCTACCAGCTGCTCGAAATCAGCCATGGTGCCGTAGCGTGGGTCGATAGCGTAGTAGTCGGCCACGTCGTAACCGTTATCGACCTGGGGAGAAACATAGACTGGCGTTAGCCAGATCGCCTCCACGCCAAGCGTCTGCAGATAGTCGAGGCGGGAAATGATCCCCTTCAGATCGCCAAAGCCATTGCCGTTACTGTCCTGAAAGCTCTTTGGGTAAATTTGGTAGATAACGCCTTGCTGCCACCAGGCGAGTTCATGACTCATCGCAATAATCCTTTATTTAAAAGCTATACGGACAGCTCGCCACGTTTGGCCTTATGGCGGTATACCAGTAGCGTCAGCAGCAGCGGCACCAGGATGGCTATCAGCATCGCTACCAGAAAGATCGGCCAGAACTGCGGTTGGATGGATAAAATGCCCGGCAGGCCGCCAACGCCGATGCTGTTGGCAAGCACGCCGCTCAGTCCACACAGCAAACCGGCCAGTGCGGAACCGATCATGGCGCACAGCATAGGGAAGCGATATTTCAGGTTGATGCCGTACATGGCAGGCTCGGTTACGCCTAAAAAGGCGGAAATAGCCGCTGGCACAGAGATTTCACGCTCGTTAGCTTTACGGCTGAGCGTGATGATGCCGACAACGGCGGAGGCCTGAGCGATGTTGGAGAGCGCAATCAGTGGCCAAAGCGGCGTACTGCCCATGCTGTTAATCATCTGCAAATCAATTGCCAGCGTGGTCTGATGAATGCCGGTGATCACCAATGGTGCATATAAAAAGCCGAACAGCATGGCACCGATGGGAGCAAAGCTGCCGGTCATTAACGCTTTTACGCCCCAGGCAACACCGTCACCAATCAGCCTGCCGAAAGGCCCAATCAGCGCATGCGCCAGGAAAACGCCCAGTAAAACGGTCACTATGGGCACCACAACCAGCCAGAGACAATCCGGCACCCATTTTTTGAGGCGCAGTTCAATCCAGGCCAGCATCATACCGGCCAGTACGGAAGGGATAACCTGGGCCTGATAGCCCACTTTTTCAATGGTAAACCAGCCGAAATTCCAGGCTTCCGGCACCTGCTGACCTAACAGATAGGCGTTCATCAGCTGAGGAGAAACCAGCGTTACGCCCAGCACGATGCCTAATACCGGTGTGCCACCCATTTTTTTTACTGTTGACCAGCAAACGGTCACCGGTAAAAACATAAATATGGCTTCGCCCGGCAGCCACAAAAAATCATAAAGCGTTTGCCAGGCTGTTGACTGCTGTGCCAGCGTTTTTCCGCCAGAAAAAGGCACGTCGCCGATAATATTGCGGAAACCTAAAATTAACCCGCCGCAAATTAATGCAGGCAAGAGTGGGAAAAATATTTCAGCAAAATGTGAAATAGCTCGCTCGGACCACTTCATATTCTGCCGGGCCTTAATTTTCACCTGCTCTTTATTAACGTCGTCAGCCCCCGTGGCGGCCAGTAGTGCCTGATGCCAGATGCCGACATCTGTGCCAATCACTACCTGAAACTGCCCTGCATTGGTAAAACAGCCTTTGACGCCGGAAAGCGTCTCAATCATTTTGGGCTGGGCGAGGGTCGCATCATGAAGGACAAAGCGTAATCGGGTAATACAATGGCTGACGGCGGCAATATTTTTTTTGCCGCCGACGAGTTCGATCAAGCGGTCGGTCGCCTGTTTTATTTTTTCCACGGTAAGTCCTTTTATTAAAAAATAAAATAAGAAATATAATTACCTGAATGAATATTTAATTTAACTATTTATTAATATTAAACCAATATAAAGCCGACAATAATAAACAATAGTTATACATTTAAAGAGTGGCTTCCCTCCCCTGACCTGTTTAATTTTCGCGAGTGTAACGGGAAATAATCCCCCATAAAGGGGAACGTTCCCATTTTAAAGGGAGGATCACAAAAATAGCGGTTCTATCGGTAACATATTGTCAGAAATGACAGGGGACAATAAATTGCCGCGGCTCTGCGGTGCCATTAAGCTGGGCAAGCAACTGCCTGGCCGCCAGGGAACCCGCCTCACCGTAGCCAAACTCCACGGAAAGCGTTTGAGGGAACAAAAATCTGGCCAGCTGGGTATTGCCAATGGCACACACCTGGACGGAGAGAACGGGCCGTTGCTGCAGGTACTTATTAGCCCCAAGCGCTATGCTATCTGAGGCACAGATTAGCGCAGTAGTTTGCCCGGTTAAGATCCCGGCTATACCCTCATAGCCATATTGGTACGTCAACTCACCCAGCGCGCCGAGCGGGGCGAGCTGTAAGCGCCGACAGGCAGCAAGGTAGGCCTGATAACGACAGGCTCCGGTAGTGGTATCGCTTTGTTCCACGCCCAGGTAACTGATATGGCGGTGCCCTTGCTGATAAAGCTTATCCATCAGTAAATTGACCGCGCCTGCATCGTCATAACACACTGATGAAAAACCGGTGTAACGGCGTACCATTACCACCATCTTGTCCTGCCAGCCGCTCAGCATCGCCTCATCCAACCCGCTAAAGCCAAACAAAATCACGCCATCCACGTGACGCTGAGCCAGCATGCGTAGCTGCCCCTTTACGTGGCCCGGTTCGAACTGGCTTTCCAACACCACGGGATCAAAACCCTGTTGATAAAACAGTGGCAGCATGGCCCTGACCGCCTGATTTTCAGCCGGGGAATCCAGACGTGAAACGATAATTCCCACCACCCTGTCACTCCGCTCGCGCATGGCGCGGGCTGCTCTTGACGGCATGAAATTCTGCTGTTGAATAACGGCTTCTACTTTCTCACGCGTTTTCTGACTGACGCTGCCTTCGCCATTCAATACGCGCGACACGGTCGATTTCCCTACCCCGCTCAGCCGGGCAATATCCTTGATGGTCATCCTGTTGTTCATGATCGACGCTTCTGTGATTACAGCGAAGTGGGAAGGTTACCGTATTTTGCCCTGACAATCAGCCTCCGGGTTATCGTCGTGATGCGGCATCACGTGATGTGATGAACATGGCGCGAGGGGGCATAGTGCAGAGTAATGTGACGTGGCAGGGTGTAAAGCGGGATGAATGTGGCGCGGCGTGGCTAATCAAACATCGGGCAGCCATGAACAGCATTACTCCAGGCCTTGCCTCTCTACGCCGCTGCGGCGTTCAGCCAAATCCGTGCCATAAAAAAAGGATGCCCTTGCGAGGCATCCTTTTTTAAATAGCTAACCGGTTACAGCTTGCGCATGACCAGCGTCGCGTTGGTACCGCCGAAGCCGAAGCTGTTGGACATGACGGTAGTCAGCTGCTGCTCAGTAGGCTGGGTCACGATGTTCAGACCTTCCGCTGCTGCATCCAGCTCTTCAATATTGATACTTGGCGCGATAAAACCGTGTTCCAGCATCAGCAAAGAGTAGATCGCTTCCTGTACGCCCGCCGCTCCCAGAGAGTGGCCGGTCATGGCTTTGGTGGCCGACATCGCTGGGGTGTTATCACCGAAGACTTCGCGAATTGCACCCAGTTCTTTCACATCGCCTACCGGCGTAGAGGTGCCGTG
>DOOK01000169.1 GCA_003512805.1 Erwinia sp.
GATCGCCGCTTTCAGACGCGCCTGAAGAAGCGGGCAACGCCGCCTCGTCTACCTCGCCACTAAACAGATGCATATAGCGGCTTTCGCGCTTGCCCGGCTCGCGCGCCAGCCGCACGACAAACGGGCCATCTTCACGTGCAGCAAGGTTTTCCAGCGTCTGCTCAAGCTCTGCCATATCGGTGAACTCGTGCAGTCGGGTGCTGCGCGTGCGCAGTTCACCCGGCGTTTGCGGGCCGCGCAGCAGCAGCGTGGTCACCAGCGCCAGTTCTGCGGCAGAAAATCTGAGCTGGCCGAATTCGCTGTTGCAGAAGCGGTGCTCATACTTCACTACTCTTTGCCCGGATCCGCTAAACGAGGTTATTAAATGTTTTTTCGTCAGCAAATCCAGCGCATCCTGTACGCCGGTTTCCCCCAGCGTCATCACAGGCTCGCGGTTAGATTTTTGATTACAGGCGGTGACCACGCCGTTCAGCGACATAGGGTACTGATCGGGCGTTGTTACCTGCTTTTCCAGCAGGCAGCCAATGATGCGTGCCTCAACGGGCGAAAGAAGAGTTTTCATTAAAGGGGTCCACGTCGTTCGGGTGTCCATTCTCTGGCGGTCAACGCGGTTAATACGTGATCCTGCCAGCGTCCATCTATCAACAGATAATCTTTGGCATAGCCCTCTTTTTCAAAGCCGAGCCGGGCCAACAGGTCGCCGCTGCGCTGATTATGCGGCATATAGTTAGCCATAATTCTGTGCATATGCTGCTGGCGCTGCATATAACGAATGGCCGACTGGAGCGCCTCAAACATCATGCCCTGTCCCTGCCATTTTTGCCCCAGCGAATAGCCCAGATAGCAGGCGTGAAACGAGCCACGTACCACATTACTGAAATTCGCTACGCCACGGACTTCGTTTTCGTCGGGATCCATCACCGCAAAATAGTAGGCGCTGCCCTGCTTGTGCATATCGGTGATAAGCCCCAGCCGGGCCTGCCAGCCGGAAGGATAGCAGTGGCTTTCATCGCGAATCGGTTCCCAGGGCTTCAGAAATGCCCGGTTTTCCGCATAGTAGTCCGCCAGACGCCAGGCGTCTCTCTCATGAACGAGGCGCACGACCAGCCTGTCGGTGGTCAGACGCACTTTAGGGGCTGCGGAACGGTAGCCAAACATCTTTTCTCCTGGATTCAGCCAGTCATCAATAAAAGTACCGCGTTGCCTCGACGGCAGGCTGTCGTACGCCCATCTCTTCACTATAACCGCCTGATTGCAGTCGGGTAAAATAATGTCAGGAATTTTTCGCCAGGGTGAAGATCCAGTTGGTTAAAAAGCAGATAAAAAAGCGCCCGGAGGAAACGCGGCGGTGAAGGAGGAACCACGCCGCCTTTTCTCTCACTAACAGAGCCTGTTCTGTCTTTTAAAAGGTATGCTGATGCACATCAATAATCGTCCGCCCTCTACCACGCCAGTGGAGCAATCGACAGGCCCCTCTACAGGTAAAATGACTGTTTCCAACACGGCAGGCTCCGACGCGCCGTCAATGAGCAACCTGAAAAATCAGCTTACGCCTCGCAGCGAAGACTATCTTTCGCGGTTTAAACATCATGGTTCTCTGACGGAGAAAGCCATGGCAAACGCGGCATCGACCGCGCTGGAACACGATCGCTTTCTGGCGAACCCGGGCAGGGAGAAGCCCGTGACCCAGTTTGGTGTCACCATGAACCTGAATGGGTGTAAGGGCATGCTGCTGGCGAACTTTACCTCGCATAACGACAGGCTTGAGCTGGAAGCGTTAGCTTTTCGTGAAGAACGCTTTTTTGAAGCTGAAGCAGGCAAGATTGAGATGGTCGTTCTGGATCGCGCGCGCGATCTGCCCGAGGTGAAGCCTCATCAGCCTTCAGCTGAAGAAGCGGATTCCCGGGCTGAAAGCGCTGGCGTGGAAAGTCATGCAAATGCTGGCGCGCATGCCGATGCTGAGGGAGCTGTCGCCGATACGCCCCCTGCTTTATCACCAGAAAAACCTCTCTCAGACCGTGAGATTGCAGAAGCAAAAAAAGCGCTCGATAAAGATATAAAGCGGTTTGACAACCAAACCATGCAGCGAAAAATGGCCAGCAAGCTGGCCGATACCCAGATCAAGGAAGGCCGTTACAACAGCCGATTCACCGCGTTACCGGCCGCTCATGCCAGCGTGGCCAGTGCCAGGATAACCGCTAAAACCACCCAGGTCAGCGCCAAAGCAAAAGAGGCGGTCACGACTTATTTTCAGCAGGCGTTTGGTCTGGAAGAAAAAAGCAGGCCGGCTCTGCGACCCGCGCCGGTGGAACCTGCTGCAATCGTCGATGTGCCTGCCGGTCAGCAGTATCAATTCAGCAAGCATGAGTTTGCCGATTTTTATGAGGAACACTGGTTACCCCTTCGGGAAAACACGGCGGAGCCGGAGCACGCCGACACGGCGCTTTCTACACAAACCAGTCGTCCCGGCTCCGCAACAGGTCTGCCAGATTCAGCTGGCAGCACGCAACCCACCGCTTTGCCGCGTCGCCATGCACGTTTTATCAATCAGGACATACAAAATGCGCTCCGGCAGCAGCTTGAGGCGGGGTCGTCGTCGCCCTCTTCACCCGCCGAGCCCCTGCCGCAAAGTGCACAGACCAGCCGTCCCGGGTCCGCAGCAGGTCTGCCAGATTCACCTGATGTCACGCAGCCTGACGCTTCATCACGGCGCTATGCCCAATTGTTCAGCCAGGACCTGCAAAGCGAGCTTCAGCAGCAGCTTGAATCAGGTTCCTCCTCGTCCTCTTCGGCAGCGGATTCTGCGCCGCAAAATCGGCGCTATGGCGCCAACTTTGATGAGCAGTTCATCAACCAGCTAAAAGAGAGACTGAATAACTTGCCTTCACGCCAGGAAAAGTAAGCATGGTTGAATTTTACCCATGAAAAAATCAGGGATAAATGATTATCCCTTTTCAATACCTGCCGCGGACTCACGGAGCGCATGGAGCCACTACGCGATTCCAGATAATATGGCGCAGTTAAGCACTGCCCGCGGGTTGTGCTTTTCCCTGCCGAAGGGGCGGACAGAAAGCAATATTCGTTTGGCAAGCTGAAGCATGACAGGAGCGTCGTATGTTGCGCGGCAACAGCCCTGACTTTGCCGGAGGGCATTTAGTGAAGCTATTTTATCTACAGCAAAAGTGATGACTTTGCCCGAGTAAGCGCGGCGTTTTTTAGCGGTGGCCTGCTGCCATCTTTCGGAAATATCGGTTAAGAACTGAAACACCCCTTTCCCTGAACCTGACAAGGCGAGAGCAGTAAACGGACAACCGCGGTGGTTTGCCCTGTCAGCCGTTCTCTTCCATACTCCCTGCATACATTAAGAAGATTAACGGTATTTGCCGTTAACTTCAGCATTGTAAGGAGGCACTTTTGAAACTGTTTATTTACGAACATTGTCCGTTCTGCGTAAAAGCGCGCATGATCTTTGGCCTGAAAAATCTGCCGGTCGAGCTGGTGGTGATGCTAAATGACGATGAGGAAACGCCGAAGAAGCTGATCGGGCAAAAAATGGCGCCGATCCTGATGAAGGAGGACGGCAGCTGTATGCCGGAGAGCCTGGATATTGTTGCCTTTGTGGATAAAAGTGACGGCGAACCGCTGCTGACCGGCCGCACTAACCCGGCCATCAGCGACTGGCTACGCCACGTCAACAGCTACCTGAACAAACTGCTGCTGCCGCGCATCGCTACGGCGCCCTTTGCCGAATTCGCCACGCCGGAAGCGCGCCGCTATTTTACCGGGAAAAAAGAGGCCAGCGTCGGCAGCTTCGACGAGCTGAAACAGCATTCCGCCGGCTTTATCAAAAAGATCAATGACGATCTGCGCCAGCTCGATAAGCTGATTGTCAAACCCAACGCGGTGAATGGTGAACTGTCACTGGACGATATCCAGCTTTTCCCGGTGCTGCGCTCTCTGACCCTGGTGGCGGGCGTTGAGTATCCCAGCCGCGTAGCCGACTATCGCGATAACATGGCGAAACAGACGCAGATCAATCTGCTCTCTTCCGTCGCTGCCTGATTTCACGGGGCCGTGTTCGCGGCCCCGCCTTATTTCGTCACAACTTTTTCCCGCCCTTACCTCCCCCAGCCTGGTGACTCTTCGTCATTTGTCGGGCAAGCTAACGCCTCGCGTCAGAAGGGGTAACTGACGTCATAACGTTACGAGGAGCACTATGAACAATCTTATACGGGGCGCGATGGCCCTGATGTTGACGCTAAGCCTGGCGGGCTGCAACAAGCTGACCCACTATTCCGTTAGCGAGCAGGAAGTGAACCAGGCGCTGCAAAAGCACAATAATTTTGAAAAACAGATTGGCATGGCCGGGCTGGTTGATGCCCATATTGTCCTGACCGATCTCAGCAGCAAAATCGGGCGTGAAGAGGCGGATAAAGTCACCCTGACCGGTAAAGCCACCGTCGATATCAGCTCGCTGTTTGGGCCACAGCATGCGGAGATGCTGTTGACCATGAAAGCGCAGCCTGTTTTCGACAAGGAAAAGGGCGCGATTTTCCTGAAAGATATGCAGCTGACCGACGTACAGGCGCAGCCTGCGAAAATGCAGGGCGTTCTGAACACGCTGACGCCCTATCTGAACCAGTCACTGAAAGATTATTTCAATCAGAAACCGGCCTGGGTGCTCAGCGCCGATCGCAGCAAAGCGGAGTCGCTGGCGAAGCGCTTCGCTACCGGTCTGGAAGTGAAGCCCGGCGAGCTGATTATTCCGTTTACGGACTAAAGCCTCAGGGTTTTCCGGACGTACCGGGAAACCCTGTTCTCTTTTTCCGCTGCCTGCATAAAGCAGGTGCAAACGTTTGGCTTTCCCTTTATCCTTGATACCCGGCCAAATCGCGCCATACGATTTCACTTCTGCCGGAGCCTGTCTATGACTGCACACCCTCAGCAACTTATTATCCGCCGCCCTGACGACTGGCATATCCATCTACGAGACGATGAGATGCTGAAAACCGTGCTGCCCTTTACCAGTGAGGTTAACGGCCGGGCCATCGTGATGCCTAATCTGGTGCCGCCAGTCACCAGCGTAGCGGCGGCTATCGCCTATCGCGATCGCATTCTGGCCGCCGTACCGGAAGGGCACCGATTTACGCCGCTGATGACCTGCTATCTGACCGATTCACTGGACGCAGACGAGGTCGAGAAAGGCTTTAATGAAGGCGTGTTTACCGCCGCCAAGCTCTACCCTGCCCACGCCACGACTAACTCCAGCCACGGCGTAACCAATATTGATGCGATTGCCTCCGTGCTGGAACGTATGCAGAACATTGGGATGCCGCTGCTGATCCACGGCGAAGTGACCGAGGCACACGTTGATATTTTCGATCGTGAAGCGCGTTTTATCGAAACGGTAATGGAGCCGCTGCGCAAGCGTTATCCTGCGCTGAAAGTGGTGTTTGAGCATATTACGACCAAAG
>DOOK01000078.1 GCA_003512805.1 Erwinia sp.
GTTCTGCCCGGGCAGGATGACTGGCGGCAGCTTCGCGACGCGGTGATGCGCCACGGTATTTATAACCAGAACCTGCAGGCGATCCCACCGACCGGTTCGATCTCCTATATCAACCACGCCACGTCGAGCATTCACCCTATCGTCTCACCTGTTGAGATCCGTAAAGAAGGCAAAACGGGTCGCGTTTATTATCCTGCGCCGTTTATGACTAACGCTAACCAGGCGTTTTACCGTGACGCCTACGATATCGGGCCGGAAGCGATTATTGATACCTATGCCGAAGCGACACGCCATGTCGATCAGGGGCTATCGCTAACGCTGTTCTTTCGCGATACCGCTACCACGCGCGATATCAACAAGGCGCAGATTTACGCCTGGAAAAAAGGCATCAAAACGCTGTATTACATTCGCCTGCGTCAGATGGCCCTGCCCGGTACCGAGGTCGAAGGCTGCGTGTCCTGCTCGCTCTGAGTTAACTACAAGGGAGCGAAAGCATTCGCTTAAAATATGATGAAACTAAAACGCGTTCACGCTATTAACTGGAACCAGATCGAAGATGAAAAAGATTTGGAAGTCTGGAACCGTCTGACTTCGAATTTTTGGCTGCCGGAAAAAATCCCGCTCTCCAATGACATGCCTGCCTGGAACAGCCTGAGCCAACAGGAGCAGCAGCTTACCCTCCGCGTATTTACCGGACTAACGCTGCTCGACACGATTCAGAACACCGTGGGTGCGCCAGCGCTAATGGCGGATGCGCTGACGCCGCATGAAGAAGCGGTGATGTCTAATATCAGCTTTATGGAAGCGGTTCATGCGCGCTCGTACAGCTCTATTTTCTCCACGCTGTGCCATACCAGTGATGTCGAGGCGGCCTATAAATGGAGTGAAGAGAACGCCTTTCTGCAGCGAAAAGCCGATATCGTCCTGGAACACTATCACCACGACGATCCGTTAAAAAAGAAAATCGCCAGCGTTTTTCTGGAATCCTTTCTGTTCTACTCCGGCTTTTATTTGCCCATGTACTGGTCAAGTCGTGGCAAGCTGACCAATACCGCCGACCTGATCAGGCTGATTATCAAAGACGAGGCGGTACATGGCTATTATATTGGCTATAAGTACCAGAAAGCGCTGCAAAAAGAGAGCCCGTCCAGACGCGAGGCGCTTCAGCAATTCGCGGTGGAGCTGCTGCTGGCACTCTATGAGAACGAACTGGCTTATACGGCGGATCTGTATAACGATACGGGCTGGTGCGAAACAGTGACGACGTTTTTGCACTATAACGCCAATAAAGCACTGATGAACCTGGGTTATGAGGCGTTGTTCCCGGCAGAGCTGACCGACGTGGATCCCGCTATTCTTGCCGCACTGTCGCCTGATGCTGACGAAAACCACGATTTCTTCTCCGGTTCCGGCTCTTCCTACGTGATGGGGAAAGCTGTCGACACCGAAGATGAAGACTGGAATTTTTAAAAAACGGCGGACGGCTTTTTAGTCAGCCGTCCGCCCGACTATTTTCTCGATTGCCTGTTTATCCTTATCTGGCCGAAAGGCGCTATTGATGGCGTGCCGACAACCGGTTTGAATTGTAAATAACTCTATAAACAGAATAGTTTTTCAGGTTACTATCCAGCTATCCTTCTCTTTAAATTTCTGATTATCACCATGAAATCCCCTCAGCCCGGCCTTAGCTCCGCCCTTGTTGCCCTGATGTCGGTGGCCACCGGCCTTTCCGTCGCCAGCAACTATTACGTGCAGCCGCTACTGGACACCATCGCGCGCGCCTTTAGCCTTACAGTCAACGAGGCCGGCTTTATCGTCACAACCGCCCAGCTTGGTTATGCGGCCGGTTTGCTGCTGTTGGTTCCGCTGGGCGATATGCTGGAACGCCGGGCACTCATCGTCGTGATGAGTCTGCTGGCAGCAGGCGGCATGGTGATTACCGCGCTTTCCACCCAGATTGCTTTTATGCTTTTGGGTACGGCACTGACCGGGCTGTTCTCGGTAGTAGCGCAGATCCTGGTGCCGCTGGCGGCCACGCTGGCGGCGCCAGAAAAGCGCGGCAAAGTGGTGGGCACGGTGATGAGCGGGCTGCTGCTGGGCATTTTGCTGGCTCGCACCGTGGCAGGCGCCCTGGCGCAGTTGGGCGGCTGGCGCACCGTTTATTGGGTTGCCAGCGTGCTGATGGTGCTGATGGCGCTGGCGCTGTGGCGCTATCTGCCGCGCTATAAACAGTCGGTGCCGCTTAATTATCCGCAGCTGTTGCGCTCTATCTTTACCCTCTATTATACCACGCCAGTGTTGAGAACCCGCGCGGTTATCGGCTGCCTGGCCTTTGCTAACTTCAGTATCCTGTGGACCTCAATGGCTTTCCTGCTGGCTTCGCCGCCTTACGGTTTTTCAGAAGGCGGCATCGGCCTGCTCGGGCTGGTGGGTGCTGCAGGCGCGCTCGCGGCACGTCAGGCCGGTTCGCTGGCCGATAAAGGCAAAGCCCGCTTAACCACCACGGTTGGCCTGCTGATCCTGTTGGCTTCCTGGGCGATCACCGCAATGGGCGGTCACTCACTGATCGCGCTGATTATCGGCATTCTCCTGCTCGATTTAGCCGTGCAGGGCGTGCATATCACCAATCAAAGCGTGATATACCGTGCCATGCCCGAGGCGCGCAACCGCCTTACGGCAGGCTATATGACCAGCTATTTTATCGGCGGAGCCGCCGGCTCGCTGCTCTCGGCGGCGGCCTATCAGCATGCTGGCTGGCACGGTGTGTGTGCCGTCGGCGCTTTCATCACCGTGCTTAACCTGTTGAGCTGGTGGCGAGGCTCTCGTCACGAGCTGATAACGGATTAACCAGTTGATAATGTATTGCAACACTTTCAGTAATACCGCCCTGTTAAGCGTTTACACAGTCTGGTATGGTTAGCCTTACACTTATTCAGGTTAGTTACTTTTTCGATTGCAACTATTAAATTCTTAACGGTAATGCCCCCCGGTTACGTGGCGCTATACGGCCTTTTCCGGCTATAGCATCAAGCGTAACCGGCCCGCGTGCTGATTACCCCGGCCTGCCAGGCAATTGGGTTTGACAGCTGTTTAGCGACGCTATCGCCCTTTCCTGCCTGCGGGTCGTTTCCGCCCGGCCTCAGGGTTCGGACGTAGCAGGCAGAGCCTGTAGCAGCGCCCCGTTCCGGCGCTGCATAACGCCCTGGGTTAAGGAGTGACCTGGACATGAAAGATGGCGTTGGCTGGCCATGCCGGCCGATAGACACGACTTTGTATCGCCGTCGTTACAATACCCGTTGCAACTTATGAGGTTCCCCCAGATGGAAAGTTCGTTTGCCCCCATTGAACAGATGCTGAATTTCCGCGCTAACCGCCAGAAAGATTTCCCTTTACAGGAAATTATGCTGACGCGCCTCTGCATGCACATGCAGAGCAAGCTGCTGGAAAACCGCAACAAAATGCTCAAGGCACAGGGGATTAACGAGACGCTGTTTATGGCGCTGATCACGCTCGACGCGCAGGAAAATCACAGTATTCAGCCTTCAGAACTCAGCTCCGCGCTGGGATCGTCCCGTACCAATGCCACCCGTATTGCTGATGAACTGGAAAAGCGCGGCTGGATTGAACGTCGTGAAAGCGACAACGATCGCCGCTGCTTGCATCTGCATTTAACCGAGAAAGGCCATGATTTTCTGCGCCAGCTGCTGCCACCCCAGCATCAGTGCCTGCAGCTGCTCTGGTCCGCCCTCAGTCCGGCTGAAAAAGGCCAGCTGGAAGGTATAACGCGTAAGCTGTTAACTCGCCTTGATAAAATGGACGAAGAAGAGACAGTAGCCGCCCTTTCTCGCTAAGCTTTCCAGCGATAGCATATTGTGCGACACAACCGCTGCTGCTTATCGCTATTTTAGCCGCAAACCAACTGATGCCAGCGCTTACGCGCTGGCATTTTCGGATCCGGAAGCGGCCTCCGGAGCCTGCCAGGATGAACGTGGAGAATCTTATGAGTGCAGAAGCACAACAACCTACTAACCCTAAAAAGAAAAAGCGCAAAGGCGCGCTCATCGTGCTGGCGGTCATCTTCGTCATCGCGGGGCTGGCCTGGCTGGCCTGGTGGTTTATCGTACTGCGTCATTTCCAGGAAACGGATGATGCTTACGTAGCGGGTAATCAGGTACAGGTAATGGCGCAGGTATCGGGCAGCGTCAATAAGGTCTGGTTTGATAATACCGATCGCGTGCACAAAGGCGACGTGCTGGTGACGCTGGATAAAACGGACGCGGAGCAGGCTTTTGAAAAGGCGCAGACCGCACTGGCGACCAGCGTGCGTCAGACCCATCAGCTGATCATCAATGGCAAACAGTATCAGGCCACCATCGACCTGCAAAAAACCGCCCTTGCCCAGGCACAGAGCGATTTGAAGCGCCGTGAACCGCTGGGCGCCGCGAACCTGATCGGACGCGAAGATCTGCAGCATGCGCGCGATGCCGTTGCGACCGCGCAGGCGCAGCTTGAGGTAGCGATCGAACAGTACAACGCCAATCAGGCGGCTGTGCTGAAGACTTCCCTGGAAAACCAGCCTGCGGTTAAACAGAACGCCGCCGCGCTGCGTGACGCGTGGCTGGCCCTGCAGCGCACCGAGATCGTCAGCCCGATTGACGGTTTTGTGTCCCGGCGCAGCGTGCAGGTTGGCTCGCAAATCGCTACCACTACGCCGCTGCTGGCCGTCGTGCCGGAGAAAAACCTCTGGGTGGATGCCAACTATAAAGAGACACAGCTGGCCGATGTCCGTATTGGTCAGCCAGCGACCGTGGTCAGCGATATCTATGGCGACGACGTGGTTTATCACGGCAAAGTCGTCGGGCTGGATATGGGCACCGGCAGTGCGTTCTCGCTGCTGCCTGCGCAAAATGCTACGGGCAACTGGATTAAAGTGGTGCAGCGTTTGCCGGTACGTATTGAGCTGAACCCGGACGAAGTGGCGCGTCATCCGCTGCGCATCGGCCTGTCCACGCTGGTTAGTATCGATACCAGCCATAAAGACGGCAGCGTCCTTGCCACCAGCGCACGCCAGCAGCCCGCTTATGAAAGTGATGCGCTGGCGCTGGACCTGGCGCCGGTCAACCAGCTGATTGCCGATATCATTCACGCAAATGCGGGCTAAGCGCGCAGGAGACCGTTGTGGCACAAAAACCGCTTGAAGGCACCCAGCTGGTTCTGATGACCATCGCGCTGTCGCTGGCGACGTTTATGCAGGTACTGGATTCTACTATCGCCAACGTGGCCATTCCGACCATCGCCGGGAACTTGGGG
>DOOK01000157.1 GCA_003512805.1 Erwinia sp.
GTACTCTTTTTCCACCAGCTGGTCGATAATCTTATCGCCCATCCCGTCTACGTCCATCGCACGGCGGGAAACGAAGTGTTTTAACGCGCCTTTACGCTGCGCGCCGCAAATCAGGCCTCCGGTACAGCGAGCCACCACTTCACCCTCTACGCGTTCTACATCAGAGCCGCAGACCGGGCAGTGGGTCGGGAAGGCTACCGCTCTGGCATCCGCCGGACGCTCGGCCTCAATTACGCCCACTACCTGTGGGATAACGTCGCCCGCACGGCGGATGACCACCCGATCGCCGATGCGTAATCCCAAACGTTCTATCTCGTCAGCATTGTGCAGCGTAGCGTTGCTGACCATCACGCCGGCTACCTGTACCGGTTCCAGCCTGGCAACCGGCGTTATTGCCCCGGTACGGCCTACCTGAAACTCAACGTCGCGCACATGCGTCATCTGTTCCTGAGCCGGAAATTTGAAGGCTATTGCCCAGCGCGGCGCGCGTGCTACGAAGCCCAGCTGCTCCTGAAGATCCAGCGAATCAACTTTAATGACCACGCCATCAATATCGAAGCCGAGGGTAGCGCGATCCGCCTCTACGTTACGGTAGAACGCCAGTACTTCTTCCGGTGAATGGCAGAGACGTACGCGGTCGCTGACCGGTAATCCCCAGGCCTGAAACTGCTGTAGCCGTCCCAGATGACTACGAGGCATTTCTCCCCCTTCCAGCAGGCCCAGGCCATAGCAGAAGAACGTCAGCGGACGCTTAGCGGTAATGCGCGGATCGAGCTGGCGCAGCGAACCAGCGGCAGCATTGCGCGGATTGGCAAAAACTTTACTGCCGGTCCGACGCGCTTCTTCGTTCAATGCCTCGAAGCCTGCCTGCGGCATAAAAACTTCACCACGCACTTCAACGCGTGCCGGAATATTGTCGCCATGAAGCCGCAACGGTATGGCACGAATGGTGCGCACATTAGAGGTAATATTTTCACCAATGGTGCCGTCGCCGCGCGTCGCCGCACGCACCAGCAGGCCGTTTTCATACAGCAGGCTGACCGCAAGACCATCCAGCTTCAGCTCGCAGCAGAACGTGATTTCATCCACGCTTTTCAGCCGGTCCTGCACGCGTTTGTTAAAGGCAAGATAGCTCTCTTCATCAAAAGCGTTATCCAGCGACAGCATCGGGATTTCATGGCGTACCTGTTCAAACGCGCTCAGCGGAGCGGCGCCTACACGCTGGGTTGGCGAATCAGGCGTAACCAGATCGGGATGGGTGGCTTCCAGCTTGCGCAGCTCCCCCATCAGTCGATCGTATTCGGCATCCGGCACTACCGGCTCATCAAGCACGTGATACTGGTATTCGTAATGGCGGAGCGTGGTTTGCAGAGCGATGATTTTTTCTTGTACGGATTCCATAGCGGCACCATAGCGATAAAAAACCCCCGACTGGCGGGGGTCTTGTGTACAGAGAGGAAGGCGTGCCGGTAACTCAGGCATTCGCCTCAATAACGTCACGAATGCGGTTTTTGTAGGTCTCCAGCTTTTGCGGCGTCATCATACGGCGCTCGTCGTCCAGCACCACGCCCCCCACGTCATCAGCAATACGTTGGGCAGACTGCAGCATCAGCTTAAAGTTCTGATTCGCATCTCCATAAGAAGGCACCATCATAAAGATAGAGACGCCAGGCGTAGAGAAATCGCCCATTTCTTCTGGATTAAACGAGCCGGGTTTGACCATATTCGCCAGGCTAAATAGCACAGGGCCGCTGCCTGCCGGGCTGAGATGGCGATGGAAGATATTCATCTCACCAAACTGGAAACCAGCCTGCAGCACACCCTGCAACAGGGCTTCACCGTTCAGGACGCCACCGGCATGAGCACTGACGTGCAGCACCAGTACCGTTTCTTTAGCTTTTTCCTGCGGTGCTTCCGGCTGCTGTGGCTCGGGCTCTGCTTCCGGTTCAGGCTCCGGGACCGCAAAGGCGGGTTCCGGCTGAACAGGTGGCTGTGGTCGAACCGGCTGCGATGGCTGAACCTGGGAAGGCCGAACGGGCTGCGGAGCAGGCTGTGGCGCTTCCGGCTGTTTGCGGCTTACCGGAACAGGCGGTTCATCATCGGGTTCGTACGGCAACTCGCCGCCGAACAGCGGGTCCAGCTCGGGAGATTCATCCACAGGCTGCTGATGGCGAACAGGTTCTGGCTGGGCGCGCATTCGGGTTGGACGCGGCGACACTGGCTCCTCAACACTGCCGACCGCCGGCTCACTTTCTTCTGCTTTACGCACACGAGGGCTTTTGCCGCGAGCGTTACCCGCGTCATCGTCAACGTCGTCAAAAGCCTCTTCTCTATCCTGTTTTAAACGTTTGTGAGGACGATCGCGAAAAACGGATGAGCGCTCTTTACGGCTGGTCCAGAAGCCGTGAAGCAGAAGCGCTATTATAGCGATCGCGCCAACAACGATTAATATCAGACGCAAATCCTGCATCATTGTATTCTCTGTTGTTCCAATACCTTGCCACCGCGGCAAACTTTATCCCCTAACTGTATTTGCCCCGCTGCACAAGTGCAAGTCCGTGCAGTATTTTCTGACAAATAAGCGTGAAACGACACAGTTATTTGCTGTTTTTTCGCGCAAATCTCTTCGGCTCAGCGCAAACGGCTGAGTTATGATAGCCGTGCACGGCTTGTTAACGTAAGGAAAGCAGACATGGCTATACACCGTACCGGCGCTTCCGGTAATGGAATTCACTATTTCGCGCAGGGCTGGCAGCTGATTCGTCTGCCCGGCATCCGCCGCTTTGTTATTGTGCCGCTGGTGCTCAATTTTGTCCTGATGGGCGGCGCGTTCGTCTGGCTCTTTTTTAAGCTTAAGCAGTGGCTCCCTGCCTTAATGTCCTTTGTACCGGACTGGCTGCAGTGGCTCAACTATCTGTTCTGGCCGCTGACGGTTATTTTTGTGCTGCTGGTCTTCAGCTATTTCTTTTCAACCGTAGCTAACTGGATAGCCGCGCCCTTTTGTGGGTTGCTGGCCGAGCAGCTGGAAGCCAGGCTCACCGGTAAAACCCTGCCCGACAGTGGCTGGACAGGTATGCTGAAGGATATTCCGCGCATCATGAAACGTGAATGGCAGAAATTGGCCTGGTATCTGCCGCGCGCGGTGGTATTGCTACTGCTCTATTTCATCCCTGGATTTGGGCAAACGGTCGCCCCCGTGCTCTGGTTTTTATTCAGCGCCTGGATGCTTTCTATCCAGTACTGCGATTATCCGTTTGATAACCACAAGGTCAGTTTCCGGCAGATGCGCACATCGCTGAAACAGCACAAAACTGACGTGATGCAGTTTGGCGCGCTGGTGAGTTTATTCACAATGGTACCGATACTGAATCTGGCGATTATGCCTGTAGCCGTTTGCGGCGCAACCGCGATGTGGGTCGATCGTTATCGCAGCGGCCTGGGGCAGCGACAATAAGGCTTATGCCTTTTGTTTTATCCTTATCGCTACAGAACATATATATATACTATTTCTTTACTTCCTTGAAAAATTGAACCGGGTATGCTTGATGCTGTTACCATTTTTCATACAGTTAAGGACGGGTTATGAGTAAGATCTATGAAGACAATTCGTTAACAATCGGCCATACGCCTCTGGTTCGACTGAACCGGATTGGTAACGGACGCATTCTGGCTAAAGTCGAATCCCGTAACCCGAGCTTCAGCGTTAAATGCCGTATCGGCGCCAACATGATCTGGGACGCCGAGAAAAGAGGCATCCTGAAACCTGGCATTGAACTGGTGGAGCCAACCAGTGGCAACACCGGCATTGCACTGGCCTACGTGGCCGCCGCACGCGGCTATAAGCTGACGCTGACCATGCCGGAAACCATGAGTGTGGAGCGTCGCAAACTGCTGAAGGCGCTGGGTGCGAACCTGATCCTGACGGAAGGCGCCAAAGGCATGAAAGGCGCGATTGCCAAAGCGGAAGAAATCGTGGCCGGCGATCCGGACAAGTTTGTGCTGTTGCAGCAATTCAGCAATCCGGCTAACCCGGAAATCCATGAAAAAACCACCGGGCCAGAAATTTGGGAAGATACCGACGGCGAGGTTGACGTCTTTATCGCAGGCGTTGGCACGGGCGGTACGCTGACCGGCGTCACGCGCTATATCAAAAATACCAAAGGCAAAAAAGATCTTATTGCCGTGGCGGTAGAGCCTACGGATTCCCCGGTCATTGCTCAGGCGCTTGCTGGCGAAGAGATCAAGCCTGGCCCGCATAAAATTCAGGGCATTGGCGCGGGTTTCATCCCGGCTAACCTGGATTTGGCTCTGGTCGATCGCGTCGTGGCCATCACCAACGAAGAATCTATTTCTACCGCACGTCGCCTGATGGAAGAAGAAGGTATTCTGGCGGGAATTTCCTCCGGTGCAGCGGTTGCCGCCGCGCTTAAGCTGCAGGAAGACGAAGCTTTTGCCAATAAAAATATCGTTGTGATCCTGCCCTCTTCCGGCGAGCGTTACCTCAGCACGGCTCTGTTTGCCGATCTGTTCACCGAGAAAGAATTACAGTAGTGCTGGCGGCTTCCTGAAACTGTCTGAAAAAGCACCCGCCGGGGTGCTTTTTTGTGGAGCGCGTCAAACTTTTGCCACTTTCTACATTGCTTTTACCCGCGGGTGTCTGGTATCTAAGCAACCAATTATTTCGAACCTCAAAATTAATCGCTGCGTCAATTGCCTGTGGCTGAATCGATTTACCGGTTTGGCGCGAAAGCAGAAAGCACGGCATAATGAAGAGGGAGAAAGCGCAGCCGGTGCGTCATGTTATCCGTGCGCTATCTGTCATATTTCGGCGCATTTCTGGCACGTTGTTAAACACGGACCTGCGCGAGACATTCAGGCCAAAGCGGCGCCGTCAGGCTAAGCTTTGGAATAACGCCAAATAAATTAAGTTGGGGAAACAACATGTTCCAGCAAGAAGTTACCATTACCGCGCCTAACGGTCTGCACACTCGCCCTGCCGCTCAGTTTGTTAAAGAAGCCAAGGCTTTCGTTTCTGAAATTACCGTGACCTCCAACGGCAAATCTGCCAGCGCCAAGAGCCTGTTCAAACTGCAGACGCTGGGCCTGACTCAGGGCACCGTTGTGACGCTGTCTGCAGAAGGCGAAGACGAGCAGAAAGCCGTTGAGCACCTGGTCAAACTGATGGCCGAACTCGAATAAGCGTCAGCTTTTTCCACGCGACAGGCACTTTATTGCAACATAATTGATCGCGGACAGCATGTCCGCGTTGTTGTTTTAATACAGTGGAGCGCCTGTCAGATGCGGGTGGCCGCCGGGTTGTTTACCGGTGCCGGGTTCGCCGCAGTTTCTCGCTCGCGAGTATCAGTAAATAAAAAGGTAGGGTTATGATTTCAGGCATTTTAGCATCACCGGGTATCGCTTTTGGCAAAGCGCTTCTGCTGAAAGAAGATGAAATAGTCATCAACCGGAAAAAAATTACTACCGACCAGGTTGAGCAGGAAGTCCAGCGCTTTCTCGACGGTCGCACCAAGGCTGCTGCGCAGCTTGAGGCGATCAAAACGAAAGCCGGTGAGACATTTGGCGAAGAGAAAGAGGCCATCTTTGAAGGCCATATTATGCTGCTGGAAGACGAAGAGCTTGAGCAGGAAATCATAGCCCTGATTAAAGATGAGCTGGCCTCGGCCGATTCGGCTGCCCACTCCGTCATTGAAGGCCAGGCGAAAGCGCTGGAAGAACTGGACGATGAATATCTGAAAGAGCGTGCCGCTGACGTGCGCGATATCGGTAAACGTCTGCTGCAAAACATTCTTGGCCTGCATATCGTCGATCTTAGCGCGATTGCTGAAGAAGTGCTGCTGGTTGCCAAAGACCTGACGCCTTCTGAAACCGCGCAGCTGAACCTGAACAAAGTGCTCGGCTTTATTACCGATCTGGGCGGCCGCACTTCCCATACTTCCATTATGGCGCGCTCGCTGGAGCTGCCGGCCATCGTTGGCACGGGCGACGTGACCAGCCAGGTGAAGAATGGCGATTATCTGATTCTGGATGGCGTAAACAACCAGGTTTACGTTAATCCTACGCCAGAGCAGATTGATGAACTGAAAGCGATTCATCATCAGTATGTGACGGAAAAGAACGACCTGGCCAAGCTGAAAGATCTGCCGGCGATTACGCTTGACGGTCATCAGGTTGAAGTTTGCGCCAATATCGGCACCGTGCGCGATGTCGCGGGTGCAGAGCGCAACGGCGCTGAAGGCGTCGGCCTCTACCGTACCGAATTCCTGTTTATGGACCGTGACTCGCTGCCAAGCGAAGAAGAACAGTTCCAGGCCTATAAAGCTGTGGCGGAAGCAGTCGGTTCTCAGGCGGTTATCGTCCGCACGATGGATATCGGCGGCGACAAAGATTTGCCTTACATGAACCTGCCGAAAGAGGACAACCCGTTCCTGGGCTGGCGCGCTATCCGTATCGCTATGGATCGTCCGGAAATCCTGCACGCTCAGCTGCGTGCCATCCTGCGTGCTTCCGCTTTCGGCAAGCTGCGTATCATGTTCCCCATGGTCATTTCCGTTGAAGAAGTTCGCACGCTGAAGGCCGAGCTGGAAATGCTGAAAGCGCAGCTGCGTGAAGAAGGCAAAGCCTTTGATGAAAAGATTGAGGCCGGCATTATGGTAGAAACGCCTGCTTCAGCCGCAATCGCGCACCATCTGGCAAAAGAAGTCGATTTCTTCAGTATCGGCACTAATGACCTGACGCAGTACACGCTGGCGGTCGATCGCGGTAACGATCTGATTTCGCATTTATACAACCCAATGACCCCTTCCGTGCTGACATTAATTAAGCAAGTTATTGACGCATCTCACGCTGAAGGAAAATGGACAGGGATGTGTGGTGAGCTGGCAGGCGATGAACGTGCTACACTACTGTTACTGGGAATGGGGCTGGACGAATTCAGCATGAGTGCCATTTCTATCCCGCGCATCAAAAAAATTATTCGTAATACGAATTTTGAAGATGCTAAGGCGTTAGCAGAACAGGCTCTGGCTCAACCGACAGCGGAAGAGTTGATGAACCTGGTCAACAAGTTCATTGAAGAAAAAACACTCTGCTGAGATCCAGAAGCGCTGGCCAAATATTACTGCTTAGGAGAAGATCATGGGTTTGTTTTCAAAACTTTTTGGCGATAAGTCAGATACTGCATCTGGTGCCATTGAGATCGTGGCACCGCTGTCCGGCGAAATCGTAAATATTGAAGACGTGCCGGACGTGGTATTTGCGGAAAAAATTGTTGGCGACGGTATCGCCATCAAACCTGCCGGCAACAAAATGGTAGCGCCTGTTGACGGCACCATTGGTAAAATCTTTGAAACCAATCATGCCTTTTCCATTGAATCGGATAGCGGCATTGAGCTGTTCGTTCATTTCGGGATTGATACCGTTGAACTGAAGGGTGAAGGGTTTAAGCGTATCGCTGAAGAAGGCCAGAAGGTGAAGAAAGGTGATGTGATCATCGAATTCGATCTGCCTTTGCTGGAAGAAAAAGCGAAATCTACGCTGACGCCGGTGGTTATCTCCAATATGGATGAGATCAAAGAGCTGGTTAAGCTGACGGGTAGCGTGACCGTAGGCGAAACGCCGGTAATCCGTATTAAAAAGTAATCTGCCGTGCCTGCATAAAAGGCCGCCTGAGCAATCAGGCGGCCTTTTTTTCAGCGTGGCGCATCGGAATCAGGGGACACGTTATGCCCCTTGCGGCCAGCGCATCACCCATTCTTAAGGCCAGTACGCCATCTATACCTTTAGACCGGTACGTCGTGCATTTTCAGACCAGCGCGTCATCTATCCTTCAGACCAGTGCGTCATGCATTTTCAGGCCAATACGTCATCTATCCTTCAGACCAGTGCGTCATGCATTTTCAGGCCAATACGTCATCTATCCTTCAGGCCGGTGCGTCATGCATTTTCAGACCAGCGCGTCATCTATCCTTCAGACCGGTGCGTCGTGCATTTTCAGGCTAGCGCCTCATCTATCCTTCATGCCAGTGCGTCATGCGTTTTCAGACCAGCGCGTCATCTATCCTTCAGACCAGTGCGTGACGCATTTTTCAGGCGAACGCGTCATCGATCCTTCAGACCAGTACGCCGCGCATTTTTCGGGCCAGCGCGTCGCCCGTTTTTCAGCCCAACGGGCCGCGGTATCCCTCAGGCCGCGCATTTTTCAGGCCAGCGCGTCACGCAGGCTGGGCGTCTCCTCCACATCATCCAGCGACAGCTCCTGTTCCAGTTCATGCATATGATGATCCATAAGCTGCTGCGCACGGCGGTTGTCCCCCGCCTGAAGCGCGGTGACTATTAAGCTGTGCTGCCCGGAGTGGCTTGCCGGGTCTTCGTTGCGCTGATAGAGCGCCACAATCAGCGAACTGCGTACGGTAAGATTGGTAAGAATTTCGCTGAGCACGCGGTTATCGCTAATTTCCGCCAGCAGAAGATGGAACTGCGACAGCTGCCGGACAATATCCAGCCGGTTGTTGCTGGCAATGGCCTCTTTTTCCGCCTGCCGCTGCGCGTTCAGCTCGGGCTGATAGCGCTGCATCTGCGCCGGGGTGATACCGGCTATAATGGCGGTTTCCACCGCGCGGCGGGCAGTGAAAACTTCTCGTGCCTCACGCGCTTCCGGCTTAGCGACCATAGCGCCGCGATGCGGCTCAATAGTGACGATATGCTGCATCGCCAGACGCTGTAGCGCACTCTGCACATGATTACGGTTAGCGGCCAGCACCTCGACAATCTGGGCCTCAATTAAGCGTGTGCCCGGCTTGAGCCGATGCTGCGCAATAGCGTCAGAGATGGTCTCCACGATGCGCTGCACTTCCTGTTGCTTACTGGACGACGCTTTATTCATCCCTTACCTCATAAACGTGAATAAAAGGTGTCGGGCAATCATAGCACCCTCGCCACGCTAAGCCACCCAGTGAGGCAGTTTCATCGTCAGTTCAAGGCCACCATTTTTACCGTTTACCGCACTGACCTCCCCCTGATGCGCCAGGATCACCTTACGCACGATTGACAGCCCCAGACCGTATCCTTTTCCGGAAAGCGGTGAGTTCACGCGCACAAAAGGATCGAAAATACTGGAAAGCTTGTCGGCATCCACGCCCGGCCCCTGGTCGGTCACGCAGAGAGTGAGCCAGTTATTTTCCTGCTGCAAGACAATCCTGACCTGCTGCCCCTGCCCGGAAAAACGCAGCGCATTACGCACCACGTTTTCTACCGCCGAACGGATCAGGTTGGCATCGCCTTTTACCGTATAGTCGCCGTGCCGATCGGCATCCAGGGTGATGTCCACACCGGACCCCTGAGCCTCATAGCGCGCGTCATTAGCGACCGCTTCCAGCAGCCCAAGCAAATCGAAATACTGCTCGTGCGTCAGGTTCTGATGTCCGGCACGCGACAGTGTTAACAGTTCGCCGATCATTTTATCCAGCCGTCGAGCCTCTTCATCGATTCTGTCGAGCGACTGCCCTACCGACTCCGGCGTTTGCCGCGCCAGCCCCGTTGCCAGCTGAAGACGCGCCAGCGGCGAGCGCAGCTCGTGAGAAACGTCGTGCAGCAGCTCCTCACGTGCCCTGACTAAAACCGCCAGTCGCTCAACCATCGAGTCAAAATCCTGCGCCACCACCGACAGTTCGTCATGTCGCCGACGCATTTCAGGAAACAGCCGCACGGAGAGATCGCCCCTGGCGACGCGGTCAAAACCCTCACGCAGCTGACGCATAGGCCGCGTCAGGTTCCACGCCAGAAATAAACTGAACAAAAGCCCCCCGCCGCCTGCCATAAACAGCATGGGTTCCGGCACGTTCAGAAAGCTGCGGTGACCGCCAACCATATGGCTATCCTCACGCAGGCCCTGCACGTCATAGCGCAGCTGATATTGTCGACCATCGGCACCGGTCACCCATTCAATGACTTCTTCAGGAAACTTGCCAGGCCGCAGATCACGATTGAGCATGCTTCGCGGCAGCTCCTGCGGCGGCTTTTCCATTACCCGCACCGAGAAAAAGCGGCGATCGTTAGCGGGCCAATCCGCCATCATATCGTCAAGCGCCTCCATACCGCCGCGCTGCAATACCGACACGGCCGACGTCATTTGCAGGTTAACGATGCGGCGGGCCGCCAGGTTTTCCGGCGGCTCGTGATGTTTGCCATAAACGGAGAAGCTCAGCCACAGCAGCTGGCTCATAAGCAGAAACGTCAGCCAGAAGCCCAGCAGGATCTTCCAGAAAAGCAGCCCGCGAAAGCCCGCCCTCATCGGATACGGTAGCCGATACTGCGCACGGTTTCGATGGTAATGGCCTCGCAGGTTAAGGCGGAGAGTTTCTGACGGATATTGCTGATATGCACATCCACGCTGCGATCGTAGGCTTCGCGAGGTCGACCCAGTCCCTTTTCCGACAGCTCGTCTTTGGAGACGACGCGGTCAGGCGAGCGCAGCAGCAGATCCAGCAGATTAAATTCCGATGCGGTGAGATCGAAGGGCTGCTTTTGCCATTCGCTGATGCGCGTAGCCGGGTTCAGCGTCAGTTCGCCCCAGTGGATCACCTCACGGCTTTCCACCACCATCGGCTGCTCCTCAACGCGGCGCAGCACGGCGCGCAGTCTGGCGACCAGCTCGCGCGGGTAGCAGGG
>DOOK01000084.1:0-146 GCA_003512805.1 Erwinia sp.
CGATCTGCACAGCAGATAGACGTGAACAAAGCGCTGCCTTCCACTGAGATTAAACCCGGCAAACTGGCCCCTTATGAAAGCAACCAGACCACGCATTTTTCCGTGGTGGATAAGCAGGGCAATGCGGTCGCCAAGATATTCAGAGC
>DOOK01000084.1:417-2733 GCA_003512805.1 Erwinia sp.
CAACAACGAAATGGATGATTTTTCCGCCAAGCCGGGCACGCCAAATATTTATGGCCTGGTGGGCGGTGAAGCGAACGCGGTCCAGCCTTACAAACGACCGCTCTCGTCCATGTCACCAACTATTGTTGCTAAAAACGGTAAAACCTGGCTGGTCACGGGCAGCCCGGGCGGCAGTCGTATCATTACTACCGTGCTGCAAATGGTGGTTAACAGCATCGATTTTGGTATGAACGTGGCAGAAGCGACCAATGCGCCGCGCTTCCATCATCAGTGGCTGCCGGATCAGCTACGCGTGGAAAAGGGCTTTAGCCCGGATACGCTAAAGCTGCTGGAAGCCAAAGGACAGCACGTTAAAGTGCTGCCAGCGATGGGCAGTACGCAAAGTATTATGATTGGCCCGGATGGGACCCTGTATGGCGCTTCCGATCCGCGCTCTGTTGACGATCTGACGGCAGGTTATTAACAAGAAGGGGCGATACCTTATCGCCCCTGTATTTTATGCGGCGCGCAAACGCGCCATATAAAGTGCATCCACCTGTTTGCCATTGCGTACGGCATAACGTCGCGCCACGCCTTCCGTGGCAAAACCAAACCGCTGATAAAGCCTTACCGCCGTGTCGTTGTCGGCAAATACCGTCAGCTCAATACGCTCAACACTCAGCCAGTTGTCGCACAGGCTGACCATTTCCTGCATCAGTGCCGATGCCACGCCGCGTCCACGATAGTGACAATCGACGCACATCCCGAAAGTCGCGGTATGCCGCCGACGCGCGCGCGCGTTAACCTCCAGATATAAGTCGCCGACAACCTGCCCATCAATGCAGGCGACCAGCCGCTGCATACCGGGCTGGAGATTCTGTAACCGTTGCTGAATAAGCGCGAGCGAGGGATGAGGAATTTGCAGCGTATCGGTATAGGTCTCCGGCTGGCTGAGGATACGATACAGTTCCGTGGCGTCTTCAACGGCGGCATGTCTGATAACTATCTCACTCATTCTCGCGCTCCTTTTGTTTATTTCCTTCTTAAAATCAGGGGATTCTGCCTTAAAATCAAGCGAAAAAAAGGGCGAAGAGGGCTTTACAAGTGCGAATGATAATGATTATTATTGTCATGCGTTTTCGATTTGGGCTTCACGGACCGGTCGGGAAGGCACGACATTGCTCACATTGCTTCCAATATTATTTAGCCAGCTCGGGTGCTGGCTTTTTTTTTGCCTTTTTCCCGGTAAAAAAACGGTGCTCCCCTCTTTTTATGACCTTGTGCATCTGGCCTGAAAGAAGGCCGCCTGTTTCATCGAATAATTTGAACAGAGGAGACAATTTTCTCCGCTATCTTCCCAGGCACCACAGGTCCAGACTGTGTGAAAACGTTGAGGAGGATTGAATATGATTTACTTACGCAAAGCACAAGATCGCGGTCACGCTAACCATGGCTGGCTGGACAGCTGGCATACGTTCTCTTTCGCTAACTACTATGACGCCAATTTTATGGGCTTTTCGGCGCTGCGAGTGATTAACGAAGATGTGATTGATGGAGGGCAGGGCTTCGGTACCCATCCGCATAAGGATATGGAGATCCTGACCTACGTGCTTTCCGGCACGGTGGAGCACGAAGACAGCATGGGCAACAAGGAGCAGATCCCGGCGGGTGAGTTCCAGATTATGAGCGCCGGAACCGGTGTTCGTCACTCTGAGTACAACGCCAGCAAAGAAGTGCCGCTGCATCTGTATCAGATCTGGATTATTCCGGAAAGAACCGGCATTACGCCCCGTTACGATCAGCGTCGTTTTGCGGATGTCCAGGGCCGTCAGCTGATATTGTCGCCGGATGCGCGTGAAGGCTCGCTGAAGGTTTATCAGGACATGACGCTTTCTCGCTGGGTACTGAAACAGGGCGAGCAGGATAGCGTCCAGCTGGAGCCAAACCGCCGTATCTGGATCCAGGTTGTTAAAGGCGATGTTACAGTCAATGGCGAAAAAGCGGGTACCAGCGACGCTTTCGCTATTTGGGATGAGAGCACGTTGAGCCTGCAAGCCAGCAGCGATGCTGAAATCCTGCTGTTCGATCTGCCGTCTGTTTAAGATCACACTTTGGGCGCGCGCTGCCGCGCCCTTCACCGTTTTCCC
Organism: Erwinia sp.; assembly: GCA_003512805.1. Lineage (GTDB taxonomy): Bacteria > Pseudomonadota > Gammaproteobacteria > Enterobacterales > Enterobacteriaceae > Erwinia. The sequence continues at coordinate 2,544 of DOOK01000084.1, forward strand.
TCCAATTTTGTTACACTCAAGCGATCCATCCTCTGACCCCTCTGAAAATAATGAAGAAGAAAAGACCGGTGCTACAGGACGTTGCCGATCGTGTGGGCATCACCAAGATGACCGTCAGCCGCTATCTGCGCAATCCCGATCAGGTTTCCGTTGCCTTGCAAAGCCGCATCGCCGCCGCACTGGATGAACT
>DOOK01000302.1:0-7679 GCA_003512805.1 Erwinia sp.
GAACTTTATGTGCTATCGGAACAGATTTATTAAAGTGACACTTTAATAATTAAATTAACTACTAATAAAGAAAATAATTAAATCTATAAAAAACACCCTGCCAGTGAAATACCAACAGGGTGTTCAATTTTATATAAGGCGAAGATTACGCGCTGCGCAGCGTATCCATCAGCGCCATTTCGTCGCTGTTCAACAGCTTCTCAATGTCGACCAGAATCAGCATGCGTTCGCCCAACGCGCCCAGTCCGGTCAGGTACTCGGTAGACATGGTGACCGCGAACTCTGGTGAAGGACGGATTTGATCGGTGGTCAGGGACAGCACGTCGGAAACGCCGTCAACCACGATACCGACCACGCGCTGCTCAAGATTCAACACGATGACGACGGTATTATCGTTATAAACCACATCCGGCTGCGCGAATTTAACACGCAGGTCGATAATAGGCACGATAACGCCGCGCAAATTGGTTACGCCTTTAATAAAGGCGGGTGTGTTGGCAATACGAGTAACCTGATCGTAACCGCGTATTTCCTGCACTTTTAAAATATCAATGCCGTATTCTTCGTCACCCAGCGTAAACACCAGAAACTCCTGGCCTACGGTTTCGCCAGCGATTTTAGTGACAGTTGCCATTCCAGTCATAGTTCTACCCTTAATCGTAATCGGTTAAAGTCAGGCTGCGGCTCCCGCCACACGCTTTTCACGGTTTAGAGACTGCAGAGCCGACACATCGACAATCAGCGCCACGCTGCCATCCCCAAGGATGGTTGCTGCCGAAATGCCCGGTACTTTGCGATAGTTGCTTTCAAGGTTTTTGACCACCACCTGGTGCTGGCCAATCAGCTGGTCCACCAGCAGCGCATAGCGTTTACCCGCACTTTGCAGGATCACAACGATACCCTGAGTGGCCTCGGTTTTCGCGCCATGGACGTCAAAGACGTTCCACAGTTCAACCAGCGGCAGGTATTCACCACGGACTTCCAACACGCGCTCGCCACCGGCCAGCGGATGGAGATCGTTAGCCAGAGGCTGCAGGGATTCCATTACCGCATTCAGCGGCAGAATAAACACTTCGTTAGCGACGCGTACGGACATGCCGTCCAGAATCGCCAGCGTCAGTGGCAGCAGGATACGAATGGTCGTGCCCTTGCCTTGCTTAGAAGCGATTTCAACGTGGCCACCCATTTCCTGGATATTACGTTTCACCACGTCCATACCCACACCACGTCCGGAGACGTCGGTAACCTGCTCGGCGGTAGAGAAGCCCGGCGCGAAAATCAACATGCCGACTTCTTCATCGCTCATCGCGTCGCTTACCGGCAGACCGGAAGAGAGCGCTTTCGCCAGGATACGCTCACGGTTCAGGCCCGCGCCGTCATCCACCACTTCAATACAGATATTGCCGCCCTGGTGCTCCGCAGAGAGCGTCAGGTTGCCGGTGCCCGATTTCCCGGCCGCCACGCGTTTTTCCGGCGATTCAATGCCGTGATCCAGACTGTTACGCACCAGGTGCGTTAACGGGTCGATAATGCGTTCAATCAGGCTCTTGTCCAGCTCGGTAGAGCTACCCAACAGCGTCAGTTCAACATCTTTGCCCAGTTTGCTGGCCAAATCGCGTACCAGACGTGGGAAGCGGCTGAAGACATATTCCATCGGCATCATACGGATAGACATCACCGACTCTTGCAGGTCGCGGGCGTTACGCTCCAGCTGGCCCATGCTGTTCAGCAGGTCGCCATGGGCAACCGGATCCAGCTCGTTAGAGCGCTGAGCCAGCATTGACTGGGTAATCACCAGCTCTCCGACCAGGTTGATCAGCTGATCGACCTTTTCAACCGCTACGCGGATGCTGGTAGATTCGCTGGCTTTGGCCGCCGCCGGTTTTTTGGCTGCTTCACGTTTGGCCGGTGCCGCTGCTTCCGCAACAGGCTGTGGAGCCGCTGCCGGCGCTGGTGCTTCTTCCACCACCACTTCCGTTACCGCCGCTACGGCCGGAGCCGGAGCCGGAGCCGACGCCGCATCCAGGAATTTGATCTGCGACTCATCAATCACAAAGCAAAGCACGGCAACGATATCATCCTGGCCGACCGACGAATCCAGCGTCACCTCTACCGAGGTTTCGCCTTTGGTCACGTCAGAAAGCGTGCCCAGATTGCCCAGTTCTTCCAGCATCAGCGGGATTTCGCCAGGCTTGAGGTTGACCAGCGCCATGCGCAAGCCAGCCGCGGCCGGAGCCGGAGCAGCAGACGCGGCCGGTGCCGCAGCCGCTGCAGGGGCGCTTTCGCCTTTGGCTTCCAGCGCTAACTGACGCAGCGCCTGACAGATATATTGGAAAGTCGCAGCGTCCGGCTCGGTCGCGGTTTTATAGGCATCCAGCTGTTCCTGCATAATATCTTTGGTTTCCAAAAACAGGTTGATGATAGGCGTGCTTAGCTGCATTTCGCCGCGACGCGCGCCGTCAAGAATGTTTTCCAGGATGTGCGTGGTTTCCTGTAATACGGTAAAACCAAAGGTGCCCGCGCCACCTTTAATGGAGTGAGCCGCACGGAAAATAGCGTTAAGCTGTTCCGCATCCGGTTCCTGCGGGTCTAACCCCAACAGGTGTTGCTCCATGTCGGCTAACAGTTCGTCAGCCTCATCGAAAAACGTCTGATAAAAATCGCTGATATCCATGCTCACGGTATCACCTCTGCTGTGAGTCGCGATCGGTCTGGGCCGCTGGCACAGGCGATGCTGGTGTTAAAGTTGGTGCTGCCTGTTTGCCTACCGGCTCAGCCTGTGAGGGTTGAGGGTCTGGTTGTTTTGTGGCGTCGCCCGGCAGGGACGGCGCTACGACTTTCTGTAATGCGGCTGGATCGCTATCGCTGATTTGCGCCGCATCACTTTCTGAGTTCTCTTTTTCAATCTGCGCTTCGGTATCATGGTTCAGTACCAGCAGGCTGATGCGACGGTTAACGGCGTCATCGCCGCCGCGATTTTTTAGCTTCATGGTGTCGGCCATGCCCACCACGCGCAGCATTTTGTCACTTGCCAGCCCGCCGATAATCAGCTCCCGCCGCGAGGCGTTGGCACGGTCGGCCGACAGTTCCCAGTTGCTGTAGCCGCGCAGGCCGTTAGCATACTGAATATCGTCCGTGTGGCCTGCCAGGCTAATCCTGTTCGGAATGTCATTCAGGATGGGCGCGATGGCTCGCAAAATGTCACGCATATAAGATTCAACCTCAGCGCTACCGGTTTTAAACATCGGGCGGTTCTGGCTGTCGATAATCTGAATGCGCAGCCCCTCTTGCACCATATTGATGATCAGGTGCGGGCGCAGCGCCTTCAGGCGTGGATCGGCTTCAATCAGCTGGTCCAGTTTCTCACGCAGGCGGTTTAAGCGGATCTCATCCAGCTTGCGTTTCTCCGCGTCCATATCAACAACCTTATGGACTTCGCCCTTCTTCTGGCTTGGGTCCATACCGCCGCCAGGGATTACGCTGGTGCTTTCACTGCTTTTGGTTCCACCCGTAATCGCTACCCGCAGCGGCGTCTTAAAGTAATCGGCAATTCCCGCTAATTCCTGAGGCTTGGCGATCGCAATCAGCCACATCACCATAAAAAAAGCCATCATCGCGGTCATAAAGTCGGCGTAGGCAATCTTCCAGGAGCCGTGACCGCCTGCATGCCCGGAATGCTTCTTCTTCTTAACCAGGATAATAGGGTGATTGTCGTTCTTCATGCATCCTGACCTTTCGCTGGCGTTTTCGCATTACGAACGTGCTCTTCCAGTTCCGAGAAAGAAGGCCGTTCGGTGGAGTAAAGCGTTTTACGGCCAAACTCAACGGCAATCTGTGGCGCATAGCCATTCAGGCTGGACAGCAACGTCACCTTGATACACTGCATCATTTTGGTGGATTCAGAGCATTTCTGACGCAGCAGACCGGCGAGCGGGGAAATAAACCCGTATGCCAGCAAAATACCCAGGAACGTCCCCACCATCGCGTGCGCAATCAGCTCGCCCAGCTCGGCTGGCGGGCGGTCTGCCGAAGCCAGCGTGTGCACCACGCCCATAACGGCCGCGACGATACCAAACGCGGGTAAAGAGTCGCCTACTGCACCGATGGCCGTGGCAGGCACGTCGCATTCGTGTTCGTAGGTTTCAATCTCTTCATCCATCAAGGCTTCAATTTCAAATGCGTTCATATTGCCGCTCACCATCAGTCGCAGATAATCGGTGATAAAGTCCACCAATCTTTTATCGGCAAGAATGCGCGGGTAATTAGCAAAAATTTCACTTTCTTGCGGACTTTCAATATCGGCTTCCAGCGAGAGCATCCCTTGCTGGCGCGATTTGGCCATCAGGCGATAAAGTAACGCCATCAGATCCATATAAACCGCTTTATTATATTTTGATCCTTTCATCAGCAGAGGCAGCGCTTTCATCGTTGCTTTAATGGCCTTGCCGTTATTTCCCGCTAAAAATGCGCCAATGCCTGCTCCGCCGATAATTAACAGCTCGGAAGGTTGATAAAGCGCGCCCAGATGTCCGCCTACCATTGCGTAGCCGCCCAACACCGACCCGAGAACCAGGATATACCCCAAAATAACTAACACAATAAATCCTTACGTCTCGCGACGTGTGGGTTGAAGATGAACCGGATTAAGTCAGGTTTTCCCAACGCGTGGGCAAAAAAAAAGCAGCGGTATTTAACCGCTGCTGGATTCACTCCACGTGGTGAACATTAAACGGCTTCTTTAACCTGTTCATCCAGCAGTTGTGAAATATTATCGGCAGGATCTGCGATAAGTTTACGTCTTTTTACCGCACGAGAAGGCGGCTGGCACAGGCTGCAGGCAAAGCTGCCAACCGGCTGGTGCGCGTGGTTAATAAAGCTACCACCGCAGCATTTACAGTCGGAAAGCTCCAGCATTCCGCTCTCAACAAACCGGACTAAGGTCCAGGCGCGGGTCAGCGCCAACAGCGGGCCTTCGTCCTGTTGCGGGCATTGCTCCAGGTAGAGACGGTAAGCTTTAATTACCGCGTCAACACCCTTGCTCAAACCGCTTTTGAGTAAAAACTGCCAGGCATTACAGAACATCGAAGAATGAATATTCTGTTCCCAGGTCATAAACCAGTCGGTAGAAAAAGGCAGCATGCCTTTTGGTGGCGGACTACCGCGCAGTTCTTTATATAACTTAATTAAGCGCCCGCGGCTAAGCTGCGTTTCGCTTTCTAACATTTGCAGGCGAGCACCCAAATTAATTAATTCAATTGCCAGCTGAATATCACGCGCTTCCTGAACAATACTTTTTTCACTCATTAGCTCGCCCTCTTCTTCGGCAGTTCGTCATTTTTAGCTGACGCGTTACGCAATAAACGGCTGGATAACAAAATACCTGTGTGGATTTGCTGCAAATCATCCACGCGAGAGTCCTGAGTTAAGCGATTAATCGTAGCGTGATCGGTAAAGCGAAACTGGCATACCAGCTGATTTGTCTCGGCCAGCTTAACCATCTCTGGCAATGTTAACTGAGCCAGCGCATCGGCCATCTGCTCGTCAAGGCCCAGACGAAACATGGCAGAGGCTTTTTCCTGATTAATAAGGCGTTGAGCAAGTAATAAATAAGACAAGTTAAGGTCGTAAATATTTTTTAGTAATTCTGATGTGCCCATTTTTATCCATCCTGACTGACTCGACTTAAACGTTGGCGGACTGCGCCGCTACCTTTGTTGCTGCTGGTAAATCTTATTTTGGCAAAAAATTAAGTGGCAAAAGCCAAACGTTCGCGAAGCTCCAGGCGGCCCTGAAAGCGGCCTGCAGAAAGTAGTCATTAACTCATTTTGCCGGTTACTGCTCCCTGGTTTCTGTCCGCTTTCCCGTCGTTTTCCCTGACTGAAAGTTGCTTTGGTTTAGGACTATTCCGAAAACAACGCAACTTTATCTGCTCTAATTTCCGGATACAACGGAGACCAACTGAAATTTTAGATAAAGTGTGATCCAGATCACACTTTTGGGGGTAATTTGACAAAAATATCCTTCAGAAACGCTGTTGATTAGTTCACTAACTAAGCAAATCCCGCTTATTTTGTTAAATTTTCCCTCTACGCGACCATTTACCGATGAAAATGGTTCCTTTTACGGCGATTGAATGGATGAATGGTGTGTTTAGGAAGGGTTCTGGATTTAAATGCTGGTTAAAGAAAAATAATTAGAGATAAATGCTGATTATACCGTGTTAACCATGTGTAAAACGTAATCACTAAAGGTAACTATCGGTAGGGGCAATGAAGTACGAAAGGTAAGGTATTGCAGGTTTGTGGCAGGAAGTGTTTAGGCAGTGTAAGCCGCGCCAGCCTTGCGTTTAGCCTGTGCTAACAGTTGTTAACAGGGGTAACATTAGCAACTCGAATGTTTACGCGAAAATTTTACCTTCAGGCAGTAGGTATCGGCACGCGCGTTGTTTTCTTTAGAAAAAAAGGAATTTTTCCGGTTTTTTTCTTTTTGCTGGCCCTTTTACGGGCTTTTTTTGAGCATTATTGGCTCGGATAATCAAAAAAAAGGGGCGGCCGATGGCCGCCCCTGATTTAACTGGCATGACTTATGCTAGGTGCGGCACAGTAGCGGCTTTATCCGCCCCGCCCTGTGCCTGGTTGCGTACCGGTAATGCCTGGAGATCTTTCAGGTAAGTTTTGCGCCAGTGCGTAATATCGTTCTTACGCAGCACGTCCATCATGTCGTTGTAGCGAGAGATACGCTCGTCCAACGGCATGGTCAGCGCCTGGTTTAGCGCGGCGGCAACCTCATCACGATCGTAAGGGTTCACGATAAGCGCAGAGGTCAGCTCGTTGGCCGCCCCGGCAAAGCGCGACAGCACCAGCACGCCCGGATCTTCCGGATTCTGCGCAGCCACGTACTCTTTCGCTACCAGATTCATCCCGTCACGCAGTGGCGTAACCAGACCGATATCGGTCAGGCGGAAGATTTTCATCAGCAGACGACGGTCGAAGTGCTGGTTAAGGTAATAAAGTGGCGTCCAGCCCAGCGTACCGTATTTACCGTTAATACGGCCTGCTTCGGTTTCCAGCTGGTGGCGAATATCCTGATAGGCCTGCACGTCGCCGCGCGACGTCGGCGCAATCTGCGAATAGCGAATTTTTCCACGATGCTCAGGGAAGTTTTCCAGCAGCGCTTCATAAGCAAGGAAACGTTCCGGCAACCCTTTCGAGTAATCCAGACGCTCACAGGCAATGATATTTTTAGCGTCGCCCAGGTCGCGTTTCATTGCGGCCATTTTCGGCGGCAGCGGCCCTTCAGCCATCTCTTTAATGCTGTCCGGCTCGATCCCTATCGGGTAAACCTCGGTAGTGAACTGATTGCCAAACGCCACGTGCGTTTTATCGGTGGTTTCCACCTTCGTCAGCAGCGCCAGCGACTCCAGGAATGCCATGCGATCGCTTTCGGTCTGGAAACCCAGCAGATCGTAATCGCACATCATTTCCAAAAGCTCATTGTGTGGCGGCAGCGCGTTAAAGATTTCCGGCGTCGGGAAAGGAATATGTAGGAAGAAGCCGATACGGTTTTTCACACCCAGTTTACGCAGCGCAGCGGCGAACGGCAGCAGGTGATAATCGTGGATCCACAGCACGTCGTCCGGCTCAATCAGCGGCAGCAGACGCTTCGCCAGCATGGTGTTG
>DOOK01000302.1:7775-14986 GCA_003512805.1 Erwinia sp.
AATAGCCATCCCAGGCCTCACGCTGGAAATTCACCAGGTCGAGGCGGTAGTGGAAGGCTGGCCAGACTACCGCATTGGAAAATTGCAGGTAATAAAGGTCATAATCGTTTTGATTCAGTCCGAAGGAAGCGTAGGTGACGTTATCTTTTTCGAACAGATCCATCTCCTTGTCTTCTTCGCCTATCTCATTAATCTCCCCATTCCAGCCAAACCACAGGCCGCCGGTGGTTTTCAGCGCGTCCATAATGCCAACGGTCAGTCCGCCCGCGCTGGTTTTTGACCCATCCGGTACAGCAATGCGGTTAGATACGACTACTAAGCGACTCATAACCTTGACTCCTTAATGACTTATCGTCTTGCTCTAGTTTTAATAATGTTTGCTCAAGCCAGTGATACACAGCCTCGACGTCAGCCAGGCGATAGCCTGCCTGCGTGTCACCTTCACCTATCTTGATTGCGATGCCGTCCAGGGCATTGACCGCTTCAAAACCTGCCTCATCGGTCAAATCATCACCTAAAAATACCGGCGTTCTGCCGGCAAAAGGGGCTTGCTGCATAAAAGCGGCGATGGCGGCTCCCTTACTGACGCCTTTTGGCTTTAGTTCGACCACACATTTGCCCGGCTGCAGAGCCAGTTCGGGAAAGCGTTGGGTCATTTCTTCTGCCAGCGCCAGGATCGCCTGTTCATACTGCGGCGCGCGTCGATAGTGCAGCGCAAAGGCCATGCCTTTGGTTTCCAGCTGCGTGTCCGGCATTTTCGCCACGGCTTCGCTCAGCAGAGACGCCAACGAGGCGGCGACGTCATCCGGCAGGGAAAGCCGTTCAGTTTGTCCGGCAGCATCACGACGTTCCGCGCCGTGTACGCCAGCCAGTGGAAAAAGTAAGGGTGCCACCAGCGCATCCAGCTCGCGAGCCGGGCGGCCAGAGACCAGCGCCAGTGCGCCATCGCTTAATGCGGCCAGGCGGGAAAGCGCGGTTTTAGCCGCATCAGGAATGAAAACCTCTTCCGGGCGTGACTGAATAGCGGCCAGCGTGCCGTCCACATCAAAGAAAAAAGCGTAACGCCCCTGAGGCACTAAAGGGGGTACGGACTCCAGCGTATTCACAAATATTCCTCCTGATCATGTGTGCCACGGTGCTACGTCGGTCGGATTGAACGACTGACGCTGGCGGGAGCAGACTTACCGTCTGTTCTGCCCACAACGCACGAGGAAAAAATTTCTGTCAGCGGATGCGGCGGAGAGAGAAAGAGGATGCGTTAGAGAGGGTATTCGGCGCTGATTCCTTCTGCATAATCTCTGCACGCCCCGTGCAGTCTGTCTCATCTCGTTGCCACATGCGTAACAACATCAGCATTCAGTATAGTCACTGATAACGGCTCTGCCAGACGCGCTGCCGCTGTCAGGTCATTTGTTACCCGTCTAACATGGCAAATAAACGCGGCAAAAGCGCCAGGAGTAATACGAAATTGTGAAAATTTTGGAAAAAACAGGAAATATGATGTTGAAATGGTGAGGCGGAGGCGTTCCTGCCCGTCAGGCGACGGGCGACATCCATAGCGTGTTCAGATTGTAGTGGCTCCAGGTATCCGCCTCTTCCGGCCCGGCAATGCTGTCCCAACAATAGCGGTCGGCCAGGTCGATAACTTCCGGCCGCAGCATCTGATTGGCAGGCAGGGAATAGAAAACGCAAACCCTGGGCAGCAGCAGCGAACTTTCACCCGGTTCAATCACTACCGCTACGCGCCCCGAAGCCAGACGCACAATAGAGCCGACCGGATAGATGCCGACGGCTTTGACAAAGGCGTAAAAGATTTTGCGATCGAAGTGCCCTTCCCAGCTGGCCATCTGGTGCATAGCGCTGGCCGGATTCCAGCCCGTTTTATAGGGGCGATTGGAGGTAACCGCATCGTAAACGTCACAAATCGCCGCCATGCGCGCCAGCTGTGAAATATCTTTGCCTTTAAGGCCGTCCGGGTAGCCGCTGCCGTTAATTTTTTCATGATGATGCAGCGCTACGTCCAGTACCGCTTCATTTTCACCGCTGCGGCGCAGCAGATCCTCGCCCATCACCGGATGCAGCTTCATCACGTCGAATTCTTCGTTGGTGAGCTTGCCGGGCTTATTGAGAATCTCCAGCGATACGCCAGCCTTACCGACATCGTGTAGCAGCCCGGCGGTGCCCGCCACGCGGGTCTGGTCGTCATCAAGGTTAAGCTGGCGGGAAAGGGATACCATCAGGGCGCAAACCGCCACGGAATGCAGGTAGGTATAATCATCGTGCGTTTTCAGGCGCACCACACTCAGCAAGGCGGCCGGATGTCGGCTGAGGGAGCCGCCAATTTCATCCACCAGCGGCAGCGTGTTGCTGGTATCGATAGTTTTACCGAGACGCGCATCGCTGAACATGTTCATCACTTCGCCTTTGGCGTGCATACAGATAGCCTGCGCCTGCGCAATCTCTTCATGGATGCCCGATATTTTCGGCAAGGCCAGCTGTTCATGCAGCGGATCCTGATTGTCAGGGCCGCGACCTTTATCCAGGTCGATCCAGACTTCTTTAATACCGCTTTCCGCGATAATGTCGATCTGCTGCTGCGTGGTGAGCAACATATGGTTACGCACGAGAGGGTGCTTTAGCCAGAAAACTTCCAGCTTGTGCACGTACATGCCGGTGCGCAACTCGTTTATCTGAATTCTTATTATCATTCCCCCTCTCCTGCCGTTCCTGCTTTTTCCTCCATTCAGCCCAAGTATCGGCGGCAAATGGAAAACCTTCAGCCATTGTGGTCGCTAATTTTGCTTTTCACCGCAAATTTACATTGTGGCGGGCAGGCGAATGCCAGCCCGAACAGGAGAAAACCTTGCCTGGCCGGTGGGCAAACAGAAGAGATTATGCCGTGCAGAAGACGGCTTTGGCGGAATCAGTGAATGACGTTATCGTCACTGGCGGTACGGTGGGTCAGGCCTTCACCGGCGTTGACCTGTGCATGACGAAGCTCCCTGATAGCCGCCAGACAGGCCTTGCGGCTGGCTTCATCGGTTTGCCGGGCCGCCAACGCGCGGAGTTCATCAATAAGCGAGGCGAAGTTGAGCGGGCGCTGTTGATCAAGAAGCCTTAGCGTGGCCTCTCCCAACATAAGATCCCGTAATTTTTCAGAATGGCGATGGTCCATGGAAACTTCTCTGGCTTGGTTGCCGCGTGGATCGCTTTTCCGCGTGGGCCAGGACAGGATGCCTTAGCCAACGCGGAAAGAAAAAGCAGGTCGAACGAACGGTGGGCATAACGGAACGTGCGCGTTCAGCCTTCGCGACCGAACAGCATAGCAATCAGCTCATGATGATGTTTTTCGAGATCGGGCTCGCTAACGTCGGCCAGGCGGCTCAGCAGCTTTGCACAGATTGACTGGCGATTAACCGTCATGCCGGACTTTAAAATCTCCATCACTACCTCACCCAGCGTTTCCTGATGAGAAGGCACAACAGCGTCATGCGCACCGAAATACAGGCTCATGTCCGCGGTTTGTGTGTTGAAATTATCCTGACGCATAATGGATCCTCTTAAGCAGGTGAAAGAATGCCCGAAGGGGTAACGCTTCTACCCTGTACAGCTTTTAAATTGATGTACAGTATCTTAAAAGCCTGTGCCGGATTTTTTTTGCAAAAAGTGCTTTTTTGAGACATAAATGGCGTTGTCTGTTCACATTTCAGCTAATAAATAACGACTAATTCCCAAAAGATTTAGCCATTTACCCTTAAAACCACGTTTTTCAGGAATAAACTGAAACTTGTACAACCGCGAGCGCGAAGGGGGAGAACGGCCGTCCTCCCCGCGATGGAACTTATTTTTTCGGTACGTTTACCGCAGATTTACCGGCGGTTTCGTTTTCAATCGGACCTGAGGCCCCAAGATCGGTACCGGTAACCGGGTTGACCGTGGTGTCAGAGGCGGTACGCAATGCCAGGTTATCCAGTTCGGTTTTTTGGTCGGATGGCAACGTAATGCTGGCATAGCCGTCACCTCCGTCCACCGCAGGCATAGGATCGGCGACATAAGTGAAGTTTTCATCCGAGTTCCAGCTTCCGCGAACCTCGCCACCCTCTGACATGTTGTAATAAACGTTCGAATACTGTTCGATAGGTGGCAGCTTACCGACCGGGAAGTTATTTCGGATGGAATATAGCGCTTTCTCAAAAGAGATCTGATGCGCCACTTCTCGGGTCATTAAAAAGCCCAGCGCATCTTTTACGCCCGGATCGTCCGTCACGTTAATCAGACGCTCATAGAGGATTTTAGCGCGTGCTTCGGCGGCGATGTTGGACCGCAAATCGGCAGTAGGTTCACCAATGGTGTCGATATAAGCCGCTGTCCATGGCACGCCGCCAGAGTTGGTCAGCGCCGGGCCACCACCGTAAAGAATAGAGGTCAGATGGCTATCGTTACCGTTGCCGGTAATGGAGCGGTACAGCTCGCCCTCTTCTTCTGTTCCTTCAGCCAGCTTGCCTTTGGCACCTTTGTTCAGCATGCCGACCAGCGAACCAATGATTTCCAGATGGCTCAGCTCTTCGGTGGCAATGTCCATCAGCATGTCGCGACGGCCTTCATCTTCATCTGCCAGGCCCTGAGTAAAGTAGCGACAGGCGGCAGCCAGTTCGCCCTGCGGCCCGCCGAACTGCTCCAGCAGCAGATTGGCCAGGCCTGGGTTTGGTCCGGCAACGCGAACGGTATACTGCAATTTTTTTACGTGTCTGAACATAGCTCACTCCAGTCAGAAAAGGCGTCCGGTGACCTGCTCTCTGGCAGATCTCCCCGCTGTTTTTAGCTGGTTTTCATACCTGAGTTATGACGGCAGAAATAGATTACGCGGACAGATCCTGCTTAAAAATATTCAACATCACTATTCAGGTGTAAAAACCTCACCTCAAGCATAGTTTATTTTTTCAGGCTGCAAGGCCGCTCACCTGAAAATGAGCGGAATAAGATTAGTCCTGGTAATTAATTACGGCCAAAGAAAAACAGAATTTATTCCTTCCCCTCTGAACGGTCTTCTTATTTTGCCCCATTAGCGTAACAATTATCATTAAGATTGTGGCACTAATAGCACCGCAATAAGCGCTCTCAGGCAGGATTTATTATTTATCAGTGGCGCCAACGGTGACCTGAATAACCCGGTTCCATATAAAATAGTCCCTGACTCACCTGCAAACGTGCTTTGTGGTCTATGCTTGCCCTCGGGTTTATAGTGAGGAGAAAGCAATGAAGTACAGAAAACTGGGCCATTCCGGCCTGATGGTTTCTGAGCTGACGCTCGGTACGTTAACCTTTAACGGTCAGGCTGGCTTTGAAAAAACCGGCAACGTGGATGCCCGTCAGGCCCGCCGTTTTATTGAAATAGCGCTGGAACGGGGTGTCAACACCGTGGACACAGCCGATCTCTATTCCAAAGGCGGAGCAGAAGAAACGTTGGGCGAGGCGCTGGGCGGCAACCGTCAGCGCGTTATTCTGGCCACGAAGGCCCGCAGCCCGATGAGCGACGATCCTAACGACAGCGGCGCCACGCGCTTTCACCTGATTAAATCCTGCGAGAACAGCTTAAAGCGCCTGAAAACGGATCATATCGATCTCTACCAAATCCATAACTGGGATGGCGTTACGCCGGTAGAAGAGACCCTGCGCGCGCTCGAGGATTTGGTCAAAAGCGGCAAAATCCGCTACTTCGGTACCTCCAACTATACCGGCTGGCAAATGATGAAAACGCTGGGCTGCGCTGAGGTAAATCAGTTGCTGAAACCGGTAAGCCAGCAAATTTACTACACGCCAGAGTCGCGCGAGGCGGAATTCGAGCTGCTGCCGATGGCGCTGGATCAGAATATCGGTACGCTGATCTGGGGACCGATGGGTGAAGGGCTGCTGACCGGCACCGTGCAGCGCAATGTGAAAACGCCGCCCACTTCCCGTCAGGGTAACGGCTGGCCGGAACCCTACGTACATGATATGGAGCACGCTTATCATGTCATCGACGTGCTTACTGAAGTAGGCGAAGAGCATAATGTTTCTACCGCGCGGGTCTGTCTGGCCTGGCTGCTGACGCGTCCCGGCATCACGTCGCTGATTGTTGGTAACCGTACCGAGCAGCATTTGCAGGACAACCTGGCCGCCACGGAACTGACGCTGAGCGAGGCACAGATCAAAAGGATTGAGCAGGCAACGCGACCCGCGCCGCGCTATCCGTACTGGCACCGTTTTACCAGCGGTATGGACAGGCTGGATCCAGCAGAAAAAGTTTTTCTGGATGACTATCAGCAAACGCTGGAAGCACGCACAGATCTCGCCCGTAAATAGATTTTTTTCTGCGCAACGGACCCGTCTGGCGGGTTCGTTTTAACGTAGAGGGTCCCCCCTGTTATATCATGGCCACCCTTTTGTCGTGGCTCCTTTCTCCCATTATTCCCTTCATAAAAACCCTGACGTTATTTCCTGTCATTGCCGCTGCTATTATGCGCAATGACATAACTGGATACGAATTATATTAAAAAACAGGGAAAATTTTGCAGCTTGCGTTATTTGCTATTGCTGATATTTCATTATAAACAGGCGAAGTGGCGAATAAACACCTTGTTCAGGCAGGGATAAAGCGCAGAACAGAATATCAGGGAAAAGATGGGTAGTTAACAGCCCTGTTCGATGGCAAAGGTATTGTGGTTGATCTTTGGCGCGGCTACTCGCCCTGTAGCGAGCCTTTTTTAACAGACAGCACGGTTAAAGCGTTCGATACTGCCTGCCACCCTGCTCACTACCATGAAAACGACGCGTCCTGCTCTGCTTGCAGCGCACTGGACGCGCAGAAAGCGCCCAGGCCCCCGATATTCCTGCGCCTCTCACGGGGCCAGATAGCTTGCACAATTTTCCAGCATATACCCGCGGGCCAGGTAGCCCGTACGGTTTTCCAGCATATGCCAAATAGCCCGGTAGCCCGTAGGCTTTACAATTTTCAGCCCCCGCAGCAAACCGGGAAAATCACTTACCAGGCAGGAGAGCGCGTGTACTTCCTGCCGCTAGAGCGAACGCCGGGACGTCAGTGCCAGTGACCAGAGGCTGCGCTGGCAGCGAGGGCACGCCAGCTGCTGCTTTGCCTGCAGTCGCTGCGTCTGTCCGCAATGGTTACAGGCGTAAAGACCGTCGGCAGGCACGCAGGTATAATCCTTGCGATG
>DOOK01000302.1:15144-19100 GCA_003512805.1 Erwinia sp.
GTATAATCCTTGCGATGTTCAGGTGGCAACACGGAAAGGCCGGGCCGCACCTCTTCCCGATCGTAGTAATAGGCGCTGATATCGCCGTCCAGTTCAATCAGCGCCAGTCGGATCTGGCCTAAATGTTCGACGCCCTCCTGCCGCAGCTCCATAAAAAACTCATCTTCAGAAATGTTTAACCCGTCCAGGCTGTCCAGCTTATACAGGCCGTCCTGAATAAGCGTGATCACTTCGCCTTCAACCCATTTAGCGATACGGGAACTCCGCGCAGTCAGGAAAGTGGTTAGCCGATAAAGTCCCAGCAGCACCACAAAGACCATCGCAACCGGCAGTACCGGCACATCATCATAAAAAGTCACGTCCCCGGAAGCGGAGCCTAACGTCAGCACAATCACCAGTTCAAACAGCGACAGCTGGCGGATGCCGCGCCTGCCGGAAATTTTTAAAAAAAGGAAAACGACAACGTAAGCGAACAGAACCCGAACCGCAACTTCGCCTAAAAAAGTGATGGAAAGGTCGTTCAGGAAAAAACGGTGCCAGTCAAAAGAAAACATCATCGCGTATGATTATCCCAGAGAAAAATGATAAGAGGTCGATGAAAAACGGGATATTTTATGACATTTTCCGGGGCAGAATGCCAACACTAAGATGCGTAAAACCAGGCTTTCAACCTTGCGTAGGCGCCCGGTTTTGGCCGGTAAGAAAAAAGAAACGAACGGTTTTTCGCCTTTTACAGAGGCAACGCTTATTCTACCGTCGCGCCAGCGGTGGCATTTTCCGCGAGCGTATTGCGCTGAATATCGGATAAAACTAATACATTACAATAATTTATATAAAAAACTCGATCAATCTCTTGCCTGGCGCGCACATTCAACGATACTGTATGCATATACAGTTAAACTGGAATAACTCTTATGCAGCCCATTTCCCCTGCTGAAATAATGGAAGATCTTTTTTTACCGCTATTTATTGAGCGCGTTCCCTGCGGCTTTCCCAGCCCGGCCCAGGATTACATTGAAGACCGGCTGGATCTGAATAAGCTGGTGCTGCGCCACCCCAGCGCAACCTATTTTATTAAAGTCAGCGGCGACTCAATGATTGAGGCCGGCATCGGCCATGAGGATTTGCTGGTGGTGGATCGTTCGCTGACGGCCACGCATGGCGATATCGTGGTCGCTGCGGTAGCCGGTGAATTTACCGTCAAGGAGCTGCGCACCCGTCCTTTTTTGCAGCTGATGCCGCGTAATCGTCACTACTCTCCCATTGAGTTTCATAATATGGAAGAGTTAGAAATCTTCGGCGTCGTCACTTTTATTCTGAAATCTACTAAAAACAGGCACCAGAATCTGCTGTAAACAGGACACGCGTCCGGTCAGGGAAACCTTTGCCGGCCGGGACTCATTTTATTTACGCCAGTACAGTAATCGCCGCATGCTGGCTTGATTCAGGCTACGACTATGTTTGCGCTTGTTGATGTAAACAACTTCTATACTTCCTGCGAGACGGTCTTTCGGCCGGATCTGAAGGGAAAACCCGTCGTCGTCGTTTCTAACAATGACGGCTGTATCATTTCCCGCTCCGCAGAAGCCAGGCTACTTAATATAAAAATGGGCGAACCGTACTTCAAAATCAAAAATGACTTAAAACGTCTGCAGGTACAGGTTTTCAGCTCTAACTATGCGCTCTATGCCGATCTCAGCCATCGCGTTATGGCCATCCTTGAAGAGCAGGCCCCCTTTATTGAACGCTATTCTATTGACGAAGCCTTCATGGATTTAACCGGCGTCAACCATTGCCTGGCGCTGGAGGATTTTGGCCGCCAGCTTCGCCGTACCGTTTTGCAGTTCACCGGCCTGACGGTGGGCGTCGGCATCGCGCCGACCAAAACCCTGGCCAAGCTCGCTAACTATGCGGCGAAGAAGTGGAGCAAGACCGGCGGCGTCGTGGATCTCTCGGATCCGGCGCGCCAGCGCAGGCTGCTGCCGCTGGTGCCGGTTGAAGAAGTCTGGGGCGTTGGCCGTCGGGTTAGCAAGCGCTTGCAGCTGATGGGCATTAAAAACGCGCTGGATTTAGCCGACAGCACCGTCCCTACCCTGCGCAAGCATTTCAGCGTGGTGATGGAGAGAACAGTCCGCGAGTTACGTGGCGAATCCTGCCTGGCGTTAGAAGAAATAGCCCCCGTTAAACAGCAGATTGTTTGTAGTCGCTCTTTTGGACACCGGGTGACCGACTACCACGATATGCATCAGGCTATTTGCGCCTGGGCAGAGCGCGCGGCGGAAAAGCTGCGTGGCGAGAAACAGTACTGCCGTTTTATCAGCGTTTTTATCCGTACCAGCCCGCACGATGACCCTGGCACCGGCTACAGTAACCAGGTGTCCGGCAGGCTGCTCCTGCCCTCAAACGATACGCGCGATATTATTCGGGTAGCGATCGAAGCGCTCGATCGGATCTGGCGTGAAGGAGAACGTTATATAAAAGCGGGCGTGATGCTAAGCGATTTTTACAGCGAAGGCGTGGCGCAGCTGGATCTGTTTGCCGAAGCGCAGCCAAAGGCCAACAGCGCAGCATTAATGACCGCGATGGATACGCTGAACCAATCCGGCAAGGGCAAAGTCTGGTTTGCCGGTCAGGGCACGGAAAAAAGCTGGTCAATGAAGCGGGAAATGCTTTCCCCTGCCTGGACTACACGCTACAGCGATTTGCCGACGGCGAAATAAAACCAGTCCTGGCAAGCCATGCCGACAGCACAACCGTTCTTAGCAAAAAATTGCCCGGCACTACCAGCAAAGCCGATCGTCCCAACGCGCGTTGCAGGTGCCCGCGGTTTGCAGGCATCCCCTTCCCACGCCATACGTTATCTGCATTGATGGAAGTGTACAAAACGGTGACGTGCCGGGCAGGAGAGGCAATCCCCCTCCGACCCGACAATAGCCGTGCAGGCTAAGATGACGTCACTTACAGCAGCTTTTGTTCCGCCAGATCCAGCGCAAAATAGCTGAAGATCAGGTCGGCACCGGCGCGCTTGATCGCGCCCAGGCTTTCCAGCACCACGTCACGCTCGTTGATGGCGCCGGCCTGCGCGGCAAACTTCAGCATCGCGTACTCTCCGCTGACCTGATAGGCCGCCAGCGGCAGCTCGGTACGCTCGCGCACGTCGCGAATAATATCCAGATAGGCACCCGCCGGTTTCACCATCAGCGCATCCGCACCTTCGGCCTGGTCGATTAACGACTCACGGATCGCCTCGCGGCGATTCATCGGGTTCATCTGGTAAGTTTTGCGGTCGCCCTTTAGCGAGGTCCCTGCCGCTTCACGGAACGGGCCATAGAAAGAAGAAGCAAACTTGGTGGAGTAAGACATGATGGCCGTGTCGGTAAAGCCTGCTTCATCCAGCGCATGGCGAATAGCCGCGACCTGTCCATCCATAGCGGCCGATGGCGCGATAAAATCGGCGCCCGCACGTGCGGCGGCAACGGCTTGTTTGCCAAGGTTGATCAGCGTGGCGTCGTTATCCACGCCGCGATCGTGCAGCACGCCGCAGTGCCCGTGCGAGGTATATTCGCAAAAGCAGGTATCTGACATGACGATCATTTCCGGGACGGTTTCTTTACAGATACGAGACATGCGCGAAACCAGCCCGTTTTCCTGCCAGGTATCGCTGCCGTCGGCATCCGTATGATGAGAGATGCCGAAGGTCATCACCGAACGGATGCCCGCTTTCGCGATACGCTCGATCTCATAGGCCAGACGTTTTTCCGGAATACGCATGACGCCAGGCATAGCCTGAATCGCTTTATAGTCGTCCAGACCCTCCTCAACAAAAATCGGCAGCGCCAGATCGTTAATGCTGAGCGATGTTTCCTGGAACAGCGTGCGGAGGGAAGGAGTCTGACGCAGGCGTCGTGGACGAAGGTTTGGGGATAGAATCGACAAAACAACCTCGGTTTAGCAGT
>DOOK01000302.1:19165-19676 GCA_003512805.1 Erwinia sp.
AGAGAGGTGCCGCCTGGGATAAAAAGTCAGTCCGTTAACAGTATACCCACGGGCGCTTTCTGACAATGTCTGTCGCTTTTGCTCACTGACGAACGGCACAGAATGCCTGGGTTATTACCCGCTGCGCTGTTTCTCCTTCTTTTTGCGCATCATTGTGCTTTTTTTTACCAAAAATATGCTTTTTCAATGAGATATCCCCACCGATTCTTTATCAGCGTCCATAATTATCCCCTGAAGACTACGGAGGCGTATTGATGGATTTTCTTGGCTGGACAGCCGCAACGGGCGGACTTTTATTACTGATGTCGCTGGCATCGGGCTGGATCAATCGCGGTCCGGTCACCACTTTTTCTATTTATCTGATAGCCGGCGTGATTTGTGGCCCCTGGGTGCTGGATCTGCTGCACGTTGATATTGCCGCGCATGCCGAACTGACGGCTCACCTTACCGAAATCGCGATGGCGGCCTCGCTATTTATTACCGGCCTGAAGCTCAGACTGCCGTTGCGGCA
>DOOK01000302.1:19799-21846 GCA_003512805.1 Erwinia sp.
CTCAGACTGCCGTTGCGGCATCAGGGCTGGCGGCTGGGCATGCGGCTCGCTTTTCCCGGCATGCTGCTGACCGTGCTGGGTATGTCGCTGGCGGCACACTATCTGGTCGGGCTCTCCTGGCCGTTCGCCATCGCCTTTAGCGCCATCGTTGCGCCGACCGACCCCGTGCTGGCCAGCCTGATCTCCGTCAACGATGCCCGTGACGACGATAACCTGCGCGTTTCGCTCTCCAGCGAGGCCGGGATGAATGACGGCACGGCCCTGCCGCTGTTGATGCTGGCGGTGACGCTGCTGACCACGCAGCAAGAAATGACGCTGGATCTTTTTAGCCACTGGATGCTGAAAGACGTCCTTTGGGCCATTATCGGCGGGCTGGGTATCGGCTTTCTCTTTGGCCGCGTAGTGGGTAAATACGTTACGCACTTACGCTATGCGCATAAAGATGTTGCCCCGAACGATTTTCTGGCGCTGGCGCTTATCGCGCTGAGCTACGCGGCGGCTCAGGCGCTTGACGCTTCAGGTTTCCTTGCCGCTTTTGCCGCCGGTGTCGGCCTGCGTCGGGCGGAAGTCAGCGTTATTCGCCGTCAGCCCGCCGATGCCTTTGACGATAGCGATCATCGTCCGCCAGCGGAAGTACTGGTGAATCCGCACATTCGTCATGAATCCCTTGAACCGGATCCGGCGCGCTCGGTAGGCCTGGTGGTCGGCGATGCGCTGTCGTTCGGTGATACCGTCGAAAGGCTGTTCGCGGCCGGCATCATTATCGTGCTGGGCGTCACGCTGGCACAGCACTGGGATCCGGCCGGGCTGCTGATGGCGCTGGTGCTGTTTGTGTTTATCCGCCCGACGGCAGTCTGGCTGGGTACGGCGGGCATCAAAGCGCCCTGGCAGCAGAAGATGATTATTGGCTGGTTGGGGATACGGGGTATCGGCAGTATTAACTACATTGCCTGGGCCTATACGCATGGCGTGGCGGGGGAAGAGATGACCCGTATGGCGAATATCGCCTTTACGTTAATTGTGGCCAGCGTCATCGTACACGGGATTTCCGTCACGCCGCTGCTCAACTGGCGGCAGGCCAAAATAGCCGCCGCCAGAGAGCAGGACGAATAACAATTATAACGCGTTGGAGAGCTTTTTCTTACAGTAGACCAGGCTGCTGTAAAGCGGGTTCAGATACCAGATAACCATCAGTTTGATATTGTTACGCGTCAGCTTACGTACCAGCGCGTTTACCCTGGGCTGGTACTCCTTTGGCACGGTCATATCGTGCTCACGCAGCATTTTCAGGCAGCCGCTCATTACCGGGAAGTAGTAATCATCCACCAGCGTGCTTTCCACCGGCACGTTCGCCGCCCTAATCGCTTCTTCCGTCCCTTCGCGGGCAATAAAATAGTTCTTCACCCAGGAAAAATCGCGTGTCCTTACGGACAGCGACGTGGTGGTATAGCGCTTGAAGTAATAGGCTTCCGGCGTTACGAAGACCTGTTTTGCCTGCAAATAGAGGGTAAACATGAAGGGTGCGTCTTCATGGTTCTGAATGGGCAGAAAGCGGCTGCGCGTACGCTCAATCAGCTCGCGGGAGATAATGCTGGACCAGAGCACGCGATGCGCAGAGCCGCTGCTGTTCAGCTGCTGGATAAACGCCGTGCCGCCGCTGTACAGCCCCTTAAGGTTACGGGCGTGGGTGATCTCGGGCTTACGCTCCGCCACCGGCACATCCATAAACATTTTGGCGGCAAAGCAGAACATTTCCAGCGTTGGAGAGGCTCGCTTTTCACGCAGGAAATCGGCAAACAGCGTGGGGCCAGTAAGATCGTCGGCATCCATAAAATAGATGAAATCGCCGGTAGCCAGCTCCAGCCCTTTATTTCGGGCGGCGCTGACGCCGCCGTGAGCGTTACGCACCAGCTGAATGCGCGGCTCGCGCTGGCAATACTCTTCAATCAGTCGATCGGTGCCGTCGGTAGAGCCGTCGTCGATAATGATAATCTGCTGCGGTACGACCGTTTGTTGCAGCAGTGAATCAACCGCCTCGCTCAGATCG
>DOOK01000301.1 GCA_003512805.1 Erwinia sp.
TCGCCTGATTTGGTGTGCAGGCCGTTTTCATCGGCGCTGGTCACCATGGTTTGCGTCAATACGCGCACACCCAGTTTAGTCAGCTCCTGATGTGCCGCGGTGGAAATGCGCGGCGGCAGCGCAGGCAGAATGCGCTCGCCCGCCTCTACCAGCGTGACGTTCAGCGCGCTGTTATTCAGGCCTTTATAGCCATAGCTGTGCAGCTGCTTCACCGCGTTATGCAGCTCGGCTGAAAGCTCCACGCCGGTTGCGCCACCGCCGACGATAGCGATGTTCACCTGTTCCTGGCGGCCTTCGCCGGCAGAAAACTTCAGGAACAGGTTCAGCATTTCGTTATGGAAACGGCGCGCCTGATGCGGGTTATCCAGGAAGATGCAGTGATCCTTGACGCCTGGCGTCCCGAAGTCATTCGAGGTGCTGCCCAGCGCCATTACCAACGTGTCATACGCCAGCTCGCGCTCCGGCACCAGCAGTTCGCCCTGGGCGTTGCGGATTTCTGCCAGCTGTAATTTTTTGTTATCCCGATCGATTTCGGTCAGCGTGCCCAGCTGGAACTGGAAGTGATGGTTGCGGGCATGCGCCAGGTAGCTCAGCGCGTCAATCCCTTCATCCAGCGATCCGGTAGCGACTTCATGCAGTAGCGGCTTCCAGAGATGGCTGTGGTTACGGTCCACCAGGGTTATTTCCGCCTTTTTTTTCCTTCCCAGTTTCTGACCAAGCTGCGTCGCCAGCTCAAGCCCACCGGCTCCTCCGCCGACAATAACAATCTTCTTCATTGGTGTAGTCAAACGACCCCCTTAAATTGTGAACCAGTCGTTAATTAAAAGTTAAATAATATCCTTAATTAACATAGGGTTGGCGATTTATTCGCTATCTGCAGGCAGAATAGCACGCGGAAAATCGGCCGTCGTGTAAAAATTGATGTAGGTCAATTTTTTTCAACCCATTCTGATTAGCGTGCTGTTTTCCCTGAATAATTTTTGCTGTTTGGGCAATGAAAACGGGAAACGGCAAGACGCTTATTTCGCCGTTTCAGGTATTTTTTATCCCTGATAAAAGGACTTAACAGGAATACTTTGCAGAGGGCTTACTGCAAGGGCGGAACAAACAGGATGGTTTTTTTTCATTCCGGTAAAGCACTTCGTGATTTACCGGATGAGCGGTGTTTACCTATAGTCCATGAATAAGCCCTGCCAATAAAATCAAATTGCCCTATTTAATAAATAGAAAATAAAAATCAGCCCGGATGACGGCTTTCCGGCCGAATAAAAACATCCAGTGCGGCAAGATAAAATTGACGAAACACCGCTTTATAAACAGGCGAAGAAATTCATTAAGGGCTTTTTATAAAGGCCGGAAGATAGCGTGCTCCTGGTTATTAACGGCAGCGCGACTGGTTAAAGATGGGGTTGAAAGGCTGCCGTTCTGGCAGCCAGTAGCGAGCGTGCGATCGGCGTGGCGTCGTCTCCGGTGGCCACATTGTTCGTGCCTGCTCTGACAGCTTTTAAAGGGTATTTACCGGCGAGAACGGCGGCCGACGGTATAGCCATTCAGTTCGGGCATTGTTTATGCCTGCGGCTTAGGGTCTTTTACGGTTAGCAAGACAGGCCTCCCGAAGGCGTGCAATCAGCGTGCTGCCTGGCGAGACGTGAACCTGCCGCCCGTCGGCATCGAACGGGCGAGAGGTTGCGGCTAGCCCAGCGTTTTAAACGCTTTGATCCGCTGTAAATGCGAGGAGATGCTCCTGAACTTATGCGTCTGCTGCTCGTCCCAGACGATTTCATAATAAGCACCCAGCATCTGTGCGCTGCGCTGGTTGTCCAGCGCCTCGTCACGACGAGAGAGAATAACCAGGCAGCGATCACGGTTTTTTTCCCGAAAATTGCTCACACACTTGGTGGCAATATCCACGTACTCTTCGGGCCTGTCTATTTTTCCCGGCATATTCTCTTCCGGCCACAGGTTGGGGTTAAACATCACCTGACGGATATCATTCAAAAAGCCTATGCGTTCGGCCCAGTAACCGCCCAGCCCTACGCCGCAGATCAGCACGCGCTCATCGTCGCTACTGCGCAGGAGCTTGTGGGTTTCATTCAGCAGATACTGCATATCATGCTTAGGATGTAGCGTACTGTAGCTCAGCAGCCGCACATCAGGATCGATAAACTGCAGCTGCAGCACCTTCTCATGATTGCCGGGACTGGTTGAATCAAAACCGTGCAGATAGATTATCATCGCCTTCTCCTGTGGTGTATGCGTCAGCCTCGCTCCAGCCAGCGCGTTTGCAGCGTGCTCAGCGCCTGGCTGCTAGCTTTCCAGCGCGGCGAAGCCAGCAGCTGCTGACGGGTAAACGTACCACGATGGTACAGCCGCGTGGCGCGTTCAGCATTGATCGGCGACAGATTATCCAGCACGCTAACGGCACCGTCACGGTTATTGCAGACCAGGATCATATCGCAACCGGCATCGAGCGAAGCCTGCCCACGCTCGGCATAGCTGCCCATAATCGCCGCGCCTTCCATCGACAGATCGTCGGAAAAAATGACGCCGTCGAAGCCCAGCTCTTTGCGCAGCACGGTTTGCAGCCAGTGCGAGGAGCCGCTGGCAGGCTGCGTATCTACCTGAGTATAGATAACGTGTGCAGGCATCACCGCGTCCAGACGGTTTTCGTCAATCAGCTGCTTAAAAATCTGCATATCGTGCTGGCGAATAACCGCTTCAGGCCGATCGTCGCGCGGGGTTTCCTTGTGTGAATCCGCGCTGACCGCACCGTGGCCCGGAAAGTGCTTGCCGGTGGTTTTCATGCCTGCTTCATGCATTCCATCAATAAAGTGGCGCGCCATCGCCAGCGCAATGGCAGGATCTTCGTGGAAACTGCGCTCGCCAATGGCCGCGCTGCCGTGACCAATATCCAGCACGGGCGCAAAGCTGATATCAATATCCATGGCGATCATCTCGGCAGCCATCAGCCAGCCCGCTTCCTGCGCCAGCCTGGCTGCTTCGGCTTTGCTGTTAAGCGCCGCAAAGGCTTGCATAGCAGGCAGCCGCGTAAAGCCGTCGCGGAAGCGCTGCACGCGCCCGCCTTCCTGTTCGACGGCGATCGCCAGTCGATTCCGCGAGGCGGCGCTCTTCCGATCTATCAACTCCTGAAGCTGCTCAGGATCGTGATAATTACGGGTGAAGAGGATCAGCCCGCCCACCAGCGGATGTTGTAAAATTTCCCGCTCTTCCGCGTCCAGCTCGTAACCGAGCACGTCTAACATTACCGGTCCCACAGATTACCTCTTATGATCGTACTCGCTGCCAGGCCTGTGCTGCCAGCGTATAAAACGTCTCTTCGCCACTCTGCTGCCATCGCAGCTCGTACCAGCTTGCCGCCAGAAGCGCCAGCCAGGGCTGCCAGCGCATCATCTGCTGCCTTAGCGTTGCCGCATTCAGCTGTTGCAGAGCAGCATAGCGTTCGGTTAGTGCCTGCTGCTGCGACGCATCCAGCGCGTTTCCCGCAGCCAGCGCGGCCAGCTCCAGCGCGATATCACCATCGCTGGCGTATTCCCAGTCAATCAGCCGCAGTCGGTTTTGCTGCCGGATCACATTGCCCGGATGTACGTCCATATGCAGCAATGCCCGCCGCAGTGGTTTGGGTTCCCCACGCCGCTGCAGCCGCCGTAGCGCCCGCAGCCAGCCGCAGTGCCGCCGCGCGGGCTGGCTAAGCTGCCAGTAACGCTCCAGCAGCGTTTGCAGCCGCAAAGGGTAGCCGCTAAGGGGCTGTTGATGCAGTCTCGCCAGCTCGCCGACCACCGCGTCCAGCGCGCCGGGGAAGAGTGCCTCATTCAGCGTTTCGCCCGGCAGCCAGCCAAGCAGCAGCCAGTTATCGGCATAGCCGTAGGCAGGCGGTGTCAGGTCGCTTTGAGAAAGCTTGCGTAAAATGCGGTATTCACGCTGGCGATCCACGCCCGGCACAGGATGACCCTGACGCTGATGGCGAGCCAGCAACGTCACCCTTTCCAGCTCCACTTTTGCCGTCAGCCCGGTTAAACCGTGCAGCGGAAAAAAAGAACCGGCGGATTGCTCCGCCGGAAAACGCTGTTTGATCAGTCTGTTTAGCGCGGGATCAATGCTGTACGACACCGTTACCCGACCAGATGATTTCGCCAGTCTGCACCAGCATCAGCTGCATTTGCAGCGTCGGTGATTTTACGTCACCTTTGGCGTTGGTATAGAGCACGTATTGCGCGCCGACGTAACGGGCCAGGCCGACAGCTTTGCTACGCGAGCCCAGGCTGTCCTCGGCGGAAAGCCCCAGCGTTTGCTTAGCCGTAGCAAGCTGTTCGGGCGTGACCAGCTTGAACTGGGTATTATTTTGCAGTGCGCTTTGCAGCGCGGCGGTAGCTTTGGCACGTTGCAGGCTGCCGTTGGTGCTGTTTTTTACACCGTCGATCAGCAGCACGCTACCGGCCGTAATACCGTCGGCTTTCAGCATTTGCGCCACCAGCGGCGTCACGCTGGCATCCCAGTTAATCGACTGCATTTTAGGCGGCTGCGGCACCGTTTCTGACGGCGGTGGCTCGGTCGGTAGCGGCTGCGGCTGCTCGGGAAACGGTTGGGCCGGTTCAACAGGTGCGGGCTGCTGCTGCTGCTGCTGTTGAACCACACAGCCGCTCAGAATGAACGCCAGCAACATGACGCCCGAGAGTTTAGTTAACTTCCTTTCCACGCAAGAATCTCCTACAGATACAGATAAAGACGAACCTTATTGGCCGTCAGGTTACCCGTTTGCGACGATATTTCAACACTGCTATGCGGCGCGACCGTGACTTTACGAGGCGCTTCAAAGGGCAGAATTTCCAGACCCTTATCGTCATACCAGTAAAAGCGCCACGATAGCGTAACGGGTTTTTCCTGCTGGTTATAGAGCCGGGAGGAAGCCCGCTGCTGCCCTTCATGCTCGGATATCACCGGCTCATCGGTGAGGATCCCCGCCGACAGCACCGATGACTCCATTACCAGCGATTGCGAAGTATCAATGGTCGTACGATCGCTGGCGCAGCCGCTCAGCAACGCCAGCATGGTGCCCAAAAAGATAATTCGCCTCATAGTCTCTCCGGCACGTTATTCAGCCAGCATCGGGCCCAGCGGGCGACCGCCAACCAGATGCAGATGGATATGATAGACTTCCTGCCCGCCGTGCTGATTGCAGTTCATGATCAGACGATAGCCGTCCTCGGCAATGCCTTCCTGTTTAGCGATTTTCGCGGCCACCACGATCATGCGGCCCAGCGCGGCTTCGTGCCCGGCGACCGCATCATTGGCGGTAGGGATCAGAATATTTGGTATTATCAGAATGTGCGTCGGCGCTTTTGGCGAAATATCGCGGAAAGCCGTTACCAACTCGTCCTGATAAACGATATCAGCCGGAGTTTCTCGGCGGATAATTTTACTGAAAATCGTTTCTTCAGCCATGATGCAAGTCCTTAAGCTATGCGTTGAGTTACGGCAGTATGAGCGAGATATTTGTTTTCTTTCAACCTTCCGCTGGCTTTTCTTTACCATATGCCGCTTTTCGCGTCGCTGAGCGTAGGTTCGGGGCGCCTTGTGCAAGCAACATCTGTTTTCGCTACGGTCAGGACGGGCGCATTGCCGGGCGCATGACCAGGAGTTTTGGTTCTGCACAGAACAGACACAATGCTGTGTTTCCGACACTTCATTTCCATGACTGGTAATAAATAAGGTACGCAATTTAGTTAGGCATATAGCTTTTTTGGTATTCCTTTTATTTTTGCCGATCCGAAAAAGATCGCCTCAATTTCTTATATCCCATACAAATAATATCCAGCCAGCGTAAAAATATTGTAATGCGGGCATACGTATTATCGGCAGTAAGCATTTATTCTTTAAAAAAATAAATAAGTTTTATTGATAAATCAACTTAACAACAGGGATAATATCTAAAACAAAAGCAACCATGACACGGTAATAAATTTTATCTCACTCCGGTATCGCAGTTGCAGTATTAACCAGTAAACCCACGTTTATTCGTAGAAAAATAAAAATGGCTTTTATAAAAGGATAATTACATGTCTACTTTTTCAGCCGCCGAGGCTGAGCATAACCAAGGCGGTAACCTGAAGCTTGCCTTACGTGAACAGCGCCTGCAAGAGCTGATGGAAAGCTGCCAAACTCACATATTACAGCAGCTAATTGGGCCATTTGGGCTTACTGCCGCCATGTTTAATGACAAAGAGGGTGGAAGTGTAACAACCACGCACAATTTCGAAAAAGGCGTGGTAGCAACAGAAAATGATAAAGTTCGTTATCAGGACTGGTGCGATACCAACAGCGGTGGCTATAACCGTAAGCCTTACGACAAAGAGCTACCCGGTAAACGCAAAGAACTTTTCCTTAAAGACGAACCTGTTATTTCTGCCTATACCGGTATGGAACTGAACCGGGATGGCACCACACATCTCGACCATGTCGTTTCCGCCAATCGCATTGAAACCGACAGCCGCAACAACTTATTTATGACGCAGGCGCAACGCGTAGCCATGGCTAACGATCCTAAAAATCTTGTTGCAGCGGAAAGTCATATTAATCAGTCAATGCAGGAAATGGAGAAGGAGGAATGGGCTGATAAAATACGTAAAAATAATGAAGGGAAAGGCCTGACCAATACTGAACACTTTGGCGTCGACCGGGAACAACTTGCCCGGACAGCCAGTACCGCCGAAGCCCATGTCAGCCGGGACGTATTGATAGCTCAGGTAAAAAAACAGGGAGTGGAACTAGCCAAAACCGGCGCGGAACAGGCGGTAAGGCAGGCGCTCCGCCAGGCATTAGGAATAGCTTTGCATACACTTGTTAACCATACCTTTATCGAACTTAAGCGGCTTTTTAACGACCCGGATAAAAGTAACCTGATCGACAGACTGACGGCGGCGCTAAAACGCGTGGTTGAACGGGTAATGTTTAAGCTGCGCGCCATGCTGGATGCAGGCATAAACGGCCTGCTGCAGGGATTTATCAGCAATCTCCTGACCTTTCTGATCAATAACTTTATTACTACCGCGGCAAAAGTCGCCACGGTGATCCGCGAGGGAATGGCGGGCTTGTGGAAAGCGGTAAAATTGTTGGTTAATCCGCCGCCCGACCAGCCCGGCATCGAAACGGCACGTGCCGTAACGAAAATTTTGGCTGGTGTAGTAACCACCTCACTGGGCCTTATGTTTGAAGAGGCTATCAAAGGCTTTCTGGCTGGTATTCCGCTGCTGCTACCGATGACTGACATTCTTTCGCCAGCAGTCACCGCTATCCTCACGGGAATTGTTTCATCGCTCGTTGTCTATGGCCTTGATCGCTTTTTCGACTGGCTTTCGCAAACCGGGACCGAGCGTCTGGAGGCAATGGAAGCAGGACTGGACACGGTTAAAGAGAACGTGGGGAAAATGTCACAGTGGCTGGAGTTACAGTTTCAAAACTCCGTCAGCTATCGCGTGATAAGTGCCGACTACCAGCTTATCGATGCTCATTTGGCCGCCACGTACGACAGACAACAAAATACCGCAGCAAGTCAGCGCACAAGAATAGAAGCGAATCAGCAATTTAATCAACAACTGGACGTGAGTATCGACTCGCTCGGTAGCGCTGAGGCCGATGTCATGCTACTTCTGGAAAATTATCTGGCAGGGGATGCTAATGGATGTAATTAAAGATTTGGCGCAGGTCCGTGTATCGGAAGCTATGCTCCGGCAGGTAGATGTTCCTGGCCTGTTAAAAAGCTTCAAAGAAGATTATGACAAGCTGGATAATCTTAAAAAAGATCGGGAAAAGCATGAGGCGCGACATGCGGTTTCCCGCTGGTGGAATTCTGAAGAATTGGAGACGGCGCAGCTGAATGCAGCCGAACTTCATGCCAGCTTCGCTAAAAAGCTGGGGCAGCTGATGATGATTTCTATCGCGCAGGCCCAAATGCTGAATGAGCAACAGCAGCAATTGCAAAATCAGCAAACCAGGATAAAAAGACAGACCAGCGAGATTGCTGAGGCGAACGACGTCATTAAAGGCCAGCAGGAGACCCTGGCTGAACAGCAGCACTCACTGGAAGAGTTGATTAAGGACTATTTTGAACTGAAAGGCTTAACAGCCGAAGGTGCAAAACAACTTATCCTCATTGCACAAGAAGTTAAGCAGACTAAAGAACAGCTGCTGGAAGCCTTTGATAGCAAGCTGTTGGAAACAAGAAGGCTCCATCAACAAACCGAGCTTAGCCTGCAACAGCACACCATCGCCTGGCAAGGTCAGCGTCAGCAAATACAGGACGAGATACAGGCGCAGCATCAGCACGTAGCGGATCTACTTGCCCGTCAGCAAACAGAGACGAGCGAGGCACTAGGGGCCATGCAGCAGCAGACTGCGGCTGTTTGTGAGGCATTCCGGCAAGAGTATAAGCAAGAGACCATGGCGTTAAGGCAATGGAGTGAGAATGCGCTTTCCCTGCAACAGCTGAAGCTGGCACGGCTGCAAAAGCTGGCTGTGGGTGGCCTGTCAGTTGCTGCTATCGCGCTTGTCTGGGTAGGATGGATGAACCGCGCCATGTTTGGTGTCTGACCATCGTTTTTCAGAAATAAAAAAGCCCCACCTTAAGGCAGGGCTTTCACTTTATCCGACCGGCTGCTTACAGCTTGCGAATATAATCATCCATCTCGGTTTTCAGGTTATCAGATTTGGTACCAAAGATAGCCTGAACGCCAGAACCCGCTACAACCACGCCCGCTGCACCCAGCTGTTTCAGGCCGGACTGATCCACTTTGGATACGTCCGCCACGCTGACGCGCAGGCGAGTGATGCAGGCATCAAGGTTAGTAATGTTCTCTTTACCGCCGAAAGCTGCAACCAGATTCGCTGCCATTTCACTGGCGTTGCTGGCGGTTTGCGCCGCTGAGGTTTCTTCACGGCCCGGCGTTTTCAGATTGAGTTTGGCAATCAGCACGCGGAACACGGTGTAATAAATCAGACCGTAAATAACACCGACCACCGGGAACAGCCAGATACGGCTGCTGTTGCCGCTCAGGACCACAAAATCAATCAGACCATGCGAGAAGCTGGTGCCATCGCGCATGCCCAGCAGGATACAGATAGGGAAAGCCAGGCCAGCCAGGATAGCGTGGATCGCATACAGGATCGGCGCCACGAACATAAAGGAGAATTCGATAGGTTCGGTGATGCCGGTCAGGAATGAGGTCAGCGCAGCGGAAATCATGATGCCGCCCACTTTCGCCCGGTTTTCTGGTTTCGCGGAGTGCCAGATAGCAATCGCTGCCGCAGGCAGACCATACATTTTAAACAGGAAGCCGCCGGAAAGTTTGCCCGCGGTTGGGTCGCCTGCCATGTAACGTGGAATATCGCCGTGGAAAACCTGGCCTGCCGCATTGGTGAACTCGCCGATCTGCATCTGGAAAGGAACGTTCCAGATATGGTGCAGACCAAACGGCACCAGAGAGCGTTCAATCACGCCGTAAATACCGAAGGCTACGACCGGATTCTGATAGGCCGCCCACTGCGAGAAGTCCTGAATAGCGGTACCGATGGGTGGCCAGATCAAGGAGAGCAGGATGCCGATAAAAATCGCCGTAAAACCGGAGATAATAGGCACGAAACGCTTACCGGCAAAGAAGCCGAGGTATTCCGGCAGCTTAATGCGATAGAAGCGGTTAAACATATAAGCCGCTATCGAACCGGCGATTATCCCGCCCAGCACGCCCGTATCGGCGAGATGCTTGGCTTCAATCTCGGCGGCTGGCATATGCAGTACCAGCGGCGCCACTACCGCCATTGTTTTAACCATGATGCCGTAGGCGACTACCGCTGCCAGTGCCGAAACGCCGTCATTATTGGTAAAGCCTAACGCCACGCCAATGGCAAAAATCAGCGGCATGTTGGCAAAGACGGATCCGCCTGCTTCCGCCATAACGTGAGAGACCACGGCAGGCAGCCAGCTAAAGTTGGCGGAGCCTACGCCGAGCAGAATACCGGCAATCGGCAGCACCGATACCGGCAACATCAGCGATTTACCGACCTTTTGCAGGTTTGCAAATGCGTTTTTGAACATAGTGTGAAACTCCTGAGTATGGGTGCTTTACGCGTTTTTCAACGCGATATAACGGGGGGAGGACCCGCTATGGGTGGAGCGCTTTGCGCCCTCGTGATTTATTACGAACTGTAAAATAATTCCGCCATCATTTGTTTGACGGTTATCACGTTTCACTGAACATCCGCCTGCTATGTAGTTTAATTCCCCAAAATTTGCCAGTTTTTAGCCATCAGAAAGCCGTATCGCCAACAAAGTAGCGACACGACTCTCTTTTTTTTACAAATTTATTACGAGGATTAAAATAAAGCGCTAGTCGGTAAGACGGCTCATCGGCACGTGGAAAAGGCGGGAGAAGTTAGCCGTGGTGGCCTCCGCCAGCGTTTCAATACTCACGCCTTTTACTACGGCCATATAATCAGCTACGTCGCGCGTGTAAGCGGGCTGATTCTCTTTGCCACGGTACGGTACGGGCGCCAGGTAAGGTGAGTCGGTTTCCACCAGCATCCTGTCCAGTGGCACATAGCGTGCCGCCTCGCGGATAGTTTCTGCATTACGGAAAGTGGCGATACCGGAAAACGAAATATAAAAGCCCATATCCAGCAGCTTTTCCGCGGTTTCCCGATCTTCCGTAAAGCAGTGCAGCACGCCACCGCACCCTTCCACCTTCTCTTCTTTCAGAATAGCCAGCGTATCGTCGCGCGCGTCGCGCGTATGCACAATGACCGGCTTGTTCAGGTCGCGGCCAATACGGATATGCTCACGGAAGGAAGCCTGCTGCTGTACCAGGGTCTCCTTCTGATAGTAGTAGTCCAGCCCCGTTTCACCCATGGCAATCACGCGTTCGTCGGCAGCCAGCTGGCGCAGCTCGGCAAAATCATAAGGTTCATCCTGATTGAGCGGGTGCACGCCACAGGAGTATGCCACGTTAGCGCGATCGCCAATCAGTTGCGTCATTGCCTTATAGCCGGGTAACGTGGTCGCTACCGCCAGCATGAACTTCACGTCACGCGCGGCAGCTTTCGCCAGCACATCGTCCACATCCCGATGCAGGGTTTCATAGTTCAGGCCGTCAAGATGACAGTGGGAATCGACTAAAAACATAATTATTCTCTGGTTCGTTAGCCAACCACGGAAGCATGGAGCATTTGCTCCCATGCCAGCAGTTGGTCAGTCAATAAGAGTTCACGGTTTACGGCGACCACGTTGAGCAGGCGGTCACGGCACAAAAACCATTGACGAACGCTTTCATCCAGGGCGCTGGCCGGCAGCTGACGGGCGATCTCCGCGACCAGCATCTGGCTGTCGGCATTGGCAATAAAGCGTCCGCCGCCCTGCTGCCATTTCAGCGCATCCACCAGCAGGGCGCAGAGCCAGCCGGTACGCGCCGCCGCGTCATCGTGATTCAGAACGGGCAGCAAGGATAGCATATCTTTTTGCAACGCCACCGGCAGTGCCTCGCACAGCGCCTGTCGCGCCGCCCAGCTGCTTTCCAGCATTGTTTGTGCCGCGGCGGGCGCGCCGCCGCTTAGCCGCAGCGCGGTCAGGCAATCCTGCTGCGATGCGCCAGCCTGTTTCTGCAGCCAGCTCAGACTTTGCGCCTCATCCGGCGCGGCCAGGTGAACGCTTTGATAGCGGCTGCGCAGCGTGGCCAGCAGCTGTGACGGCTGCTGGCAGCAGAGTAAAAACCAGGTGTTGACCGGCGGCTCCTCCAGCGTTTTCAGCAGCGCGTTAGCGGCCGCTTCCGTCAGCTGAGCGGCATCGGGCAGCCAGACCACCTTTGCCCCACCCTGCTGAGCGTGATGAAAAAGCTTCTCCGTGACGCCACGTACCGCATCAATGCCCAGCGAGCTTTTGCCTTTCTCTGCCGCCAGCTCGTACCAGTCCGGGTGCGTGTGGGCCTGCATCAAATGGCAGGCATGACACTCTCCGCAGCTTTTCAGCCCGTCTCTGCGCTGGCACATCAGCCAGCGGCTGATCCCCCAGACCAGTGAGGCATCGCCCATTCCCGGCAATGCCTGAAGCAGCAGCGCGTGGTGCCCGCGCCCGGCCTGATGCTGGCCGATTATCTGCCGGTAAGGCTGGTTAAGCCACGGATACCAGATCATGACTGTTCCTGTAGCCACAGCGCCAGCGTCTGCCGGATAGCGGTGGAGACGCCTTCAATAGCCTGCGTGGCGTCGATGGTTTTGATGCTCTCGTCGGCCGCGGCCAGCGCCAGATAGCGCTCACGCGTGCGGGTAAAGAAGTTCAGCGACTCCTGCTCAATGCGATCCAGCTCGCCTCGCGACCGGGCACGCTGCAGGCCAATTTCTGGGGTGACGTCCAGGTAAAGCGTTAAATCAGGCGCAAAATCGCCCAACACGCTTTGTTTCAGCTGCTCCATCAGGCGGATATCTATGCCCCGTCCACCGCCTTGATAAGCCTGAGAAGAGAGATCGTGACGATCGCCAACTACCCAGGCGTCGCGCGCCAGCGCCGGTTTAATCACGTTCTCAACCAGCTGCACGCGTGCCGCGTAAAGCATCAGCAGCTCGGCACGATCGGTGATCTGCTCGCCCTCAATCCCCTGCTTAATCAGCTCACGGAGTTTTTCCGCCAGCGGCGTACCGCCCGGTTCGCGGGTAAAGACGATATCTTCAATGCCGTGCTGCCTGAGCGTCGCCACGATGGTATCGCGGGCGGTCGTTTTGCCTGCGCCTTCCAGCCCTTCGATAACGATAAATTTACTTTTCATTTTTTTCCTTGAGCAGCAGGCGCCAGGCCTGGACCGCACGATTATGGCTCGCCAGGTTGGTGGTAAAGGTGTGGCCGCCTTTGCCATCCGCAACAAAATAAAGAAAGTCTGTTTTTTCCGGATGGGCGGCCGCTTCCAGCGAAGCCTTGCCCGGCGTGGCGATAGGCCCTGGCGGCATCCCGGCTATCACATAGGTGTTATAAGCCGTAGGCGTTTCCAAATCCTTGCGCGTCAGCGTCCCCTTATAGCTGTCGCCCATGCCGTAAATCACGGTAGGATCGGTCTGTAAACGCATGCCCAACCGCAGCCGATTAATAAAGACCGAAGCGACCTTGCTACGTTCTTCGCCCAGCGCCGTTTCTTTTTCCACGATTGACGCCATTGTCAGCAAATCATCTTTCTCTTTATAAGGCAGCCCTTCCGCTTTGCTCTGCCACAGCGTATCGACCATTTTTACCATCCGGCCGTGGGCCCGCTCCAGGATCGCAACGTCCGTAGTATTGGCGGTGTAGGAATACGTATCGGGATAGAACCAGCCTTCAACATCCTGTTGCGGCATTTTCAGCGTCTGGCCCAGCGTGGTCAGCTTGTCGTCCGTCAGCGTATGTTTGATATAGGGTGCCGCACGCAGCTGCGCCAGCCACTCCTGCATTCGCGACCCTTCGATAAAGCGGATCGGGAACTGCGCTTCTTTACCACTGGAAAGCAGCGTCAGCATCTGGCGTACCGTCATGCCCTGCGTAAATCGATAGGTGCCGGCCTTAAAATTAGCCAGCTCCGGCTCCAGTTTCAGCAGCCAGCCAAACCAGAAGGAGCGCGGCGTAATTTTCTGCCTGTTCAACTCGGCTTCCAGCACCACGCGGCCCGCACCAGCTGGTAGCGTAAAAATAGTCTCGTGCTCAATCAACAACGGCGACCTGGCGAACTGTTTGATTTGCCAGTAGCTGAAAGCCAGACCGGCAATAATGAACGCGACGATCCCGCCGACTACTTTGCGTTTTACTGTCATAAATGTCCCTGAAAATCGTGCTCACCGATGCGGTTAAACAACGTTCTTGAGTGGTAAAACCGGTTTTCAATCTGTGCGACCGGCAACATCGGCATCAGTGCATTAGTGATAAAAATTTCGTCCGCCTCTTCGAGCGTCTGGGGGGGTACGCTGACTTCCCTCACTTTACAGCCCTGCTCGGCCAGTAGCCGCATGACCCACTGACGCTGAATGCCGTTGACCCCGGCCTGCGTCACATCGGGCGTAAAGACGTCTTCGCCCTTACGCCAAAATAAATTTGCCGCACAGCATTCCACCAGCAGCCCCTGAGTGTCAAGAACCAGCGCTTCGTCAGCGTCGGTCTGCTCAAGCTCTGTGCGGATAAGCACCTGCTCCAGACGATTAAGATGCTTGATGCCGGCCAGCAGAGGATTACGGCCCAGACGAATGGTGCTGAGCGCCAGTTTCACGCCCGTCTGGCGAAGCTGGTGATAATGTGCCGGATAGTCCGACAGTATAATAATGCGTGAAGCTTGCTGGCAGCCGCTGGCACTATAACCACGGCCACCGACACCACGGGAAAGAATGACTTTGAGCACGCCTGTCGGGCGCATCGCGGCTGCGCTCATCACTTCCTGTTGCAGAGCTTCCCAGTCAACGTAATGAATAAGCAGGCGCTTGCATGCTTGTTGTAATCGCTCCAGATGCGCGAGCGACGCAATAACCTGCCCTTTTTCAATGCGCGCCGTGGTAAAACAGCCATCGCCAAACTGTAAGGCACGGTCTTTAACGGAAATAAATTCCTGGGGCTGACCATTTATCCAGATCATCGGCTCTCCTTTTTAGTTACGCCAAAGCCTGCCTGCATCTTTGCGCAGCTGCACGCCATTTTAAATCAGCAAAAGGGGGATAAAAAATAAAAAAGCCCGCTTTTGCGGGCCTGCATATCAAGCATAATATCATGAAATAAAAAGTGTTTTATTTCAGTACATCCAATTTTTGTCCACCGTTCGTTCATGCCCGCTGCAAGGCGGGCTTGAGCCTGTAACGTGATTCTATCGTCATCAACGTTACCAGTCGCTGGGGCTTTCATCATAGATTTTCCGCACGGCAAACTTGAAAATATAGTACCCCAGTATCAACCCCGGTAGGGTAAAAGCGGCGAGGTAGTATTTGTATTCGCTGTAAGAGAAAAATAAAAACCACCCCATGTAGATCAAGGATAATCCACATACGCCTATTCCAATGCCCTGAATGATGCGTGAAAGTGCAGCCAGAAATAATTTTTTCATATCTAAACTTTCTCAAAAAAATAACAGCACGTCTGGTGAAATTTATTGCGGTCTGTAAACCATAGCGCTGTGGCATCTTCAAAAGGTCTGGTTTTTTCAGCAACCATGAAGTACAGCAGATCTAAATCGCCTAAGCGCCTTAGCACATTGTAGGCGGATGGATTACGGCGTTGTAAGTCTCTGGAAACGTATACTGAACGAGACATGGCAGCACCAATCGAAAGAAGGCTGCCGATTGTCATACCCGTAACTATTTG
The DNA here is from genome assembly GCA_003512805.1 of Erwinia sp. Lineage (GTDB taxonomy): Bacteria > Pseudomonadota > Gammaproteobacteria > Enterobacterales > Enterobacteriaceae > Erwinia. The sequence continues at coordinate 15,359 of DOOK01000301.1, forward strand.
CGGAATCAGCCGGGAAGAAAATATATAGCCCATATTAGCAGCTGCCACTTGATTGAAAGCCATTCTCCCTAAAAATTTCCCGCCACCTTTAGTGGATAAATCCCTTACTTTCTGAAACTCAACGTGCTCGAAAAAGTTGTCCATAAACAGGTGTAAAACTTTTTCAAGATTCTGCCTTGAAGCCATTCCTGTCTTTACCATTCTGAGCATTCTTTCTTTGTCATATGAATGGACAGCCCTGTTATCTGTATCGAGGTAATCTCGGCCCAAATAATAAATATCTACGGGCCAATTCACAAAACCATGTACAAATCCCCGGAAAAAATTACCATCAATGTGAACTGCATCGACCATCTCATCCGCCAACTTTTTGGCACTAATCATCAATTTGTCCTTGTTCATTAATCATCCTTTGAGTGCAGCGGCATTATAACCCAACGGTTCTTAACTTTGATCTTTTGAGTTGATGTCGCCATCTGACAGGACTACAACCCGCCAGCGGTGCGCCCGTTTGGTAATCGCGAGGTATGGGGCGGCTTTGACCCGTCCCGCTCCGGGGACAACTCCACCTTTGTGATCGTTGCGCGCCCGCTGCATGAGGGCGAACGGTTCCGGGTGCTGGCAATCTACCAGTGGCGGGGACTTAACTTCAGCTGGCCGGCCGAGCAGATCAAGCAGCTGATGAAGCGCTATAACATGACGTACCTCGGCATAGATACCACCGGCATCGGGAAGAGCGTCTATGACCTGGTCACCCAGTTCGCGCTACGGGAAGCAAACGCCATTCTCTACAGCGTGGAAAGCAAAAACCGCCTGGTGATGAAGATGATTGACGTTGTCGAACGCAAACGCATCGAGTGGGCGAAGGATGCCCAGGTCCCGATCCTCCCAACCCGACTCAGTGTAATAACGCCATTGCTGATACTCAGCCTCGCGTTTATCCTCATCGCCATAACGCCCTGACATAAACTTTTCCCTCATATCTTCAGTACATTTCAAGCACTAACCATCATGGGTCGTCATCAAATCTGATGGCGTTAGCCGAGCACAGCCCCCCGGAGCCTGGCAGTAACGTGCTAGCCGCTTGACTGACTGCTCCCCTGATAATGTAACGCGAAGAAGGCCGAAATCATCATATTATGAATGGGAAGGTCACGTTCATGGCTGCCAAGAACAGCAAGAAGAGAACGGTTCCGATAACACAGGAAGTCGAAAAAACAGTGAGAACTGTAGATGAAGGGAGGCTATTTAACGTGTCGTATCAAAGTTACAGATTGCATTTACGCAGCGTCAAGCCAGATATTCCGAAAGGCCAGGCCGTACATATCCTGCGTCATACATTTGCAGCGCATTTTATGATGAACGGCGGGAACATTCTTACGCTGCAAAAAATTCTGGATCACGCAAATATCCAGCAGACGATGACTTATGCGCATCTGGCGCCTGACTATTTGCAGGATGCGACAAAGCTCAATCCACTGCGCGACGGCATCCACATTCCATCCACATCAGAGGATTTCTGTGGGGTTCCGTGACATACCAAACAACAGTTAACCGTTTGAATTTGCGATATAAAAAGCATGCGGGACCTGTAAAAAAGGCCCGCTTTTGCGGGCCTTTTATCACCGAAGACAATCAGATTTTACGGAAAATCAGCGAGCCATTAGTGCCGCCAAAACCGAAGGAGTTACACAGAGCATACTCCAGTCCTTTAACCTGACGCGCCGTATGCGGCACAAAATCCAGGTCGCAACCTTCATCCGGGTTATCCAGATTGATGGTAGGCGGAATGACCTGATCGCGCAGTGCAAGGATAGAGTAGATAGATTCTACTGCTCCCGCCGCGCCTAACAGATGACCGGTCATGGATTTTGTGGAACTGACCATTACGTCATACGCCGCCGCGCCAAAGACGGACTTCACGGCCTGCGCTTCCGCTACGTCACCCGCAGACGTCGAGGTACCGTGCGCGTTGATATAGCCGATTTTTTCCACCGACAGTTGCGCATCCCGCAGGGCATTTTCCATTGCCAGCGCCGCGCCCGCGCCGTTTTCCGGTGGCGAGGTCATATGATAAGCATCACTGCTCATCCCAAAGCCCACCAGCTCGGCGTAAATTTTTGCGCCGCGCTTTTTCGCGTGTTCGTACTCTTCCAGCACGACGATGCCAGCGCCGTCGCCCAGCACAAAGCCGTCACGGTCTTTATCCCACGGACGGCTTGCCGCCTGAGGATTATCGTTGCGGGTAGAAAGCGCACGTGCCGCCCCGAAACCACCAATGCCCAGCGGCGTACTGCCTTTTTCCGCGCCGCCGGCAATCATGACGTCAGCATCGTTATAGGCAATCATACGCGCTGCCTGACCAATGTTATGCACACCGGTAGTACAAGCGGTCGAGATGGCAATGCTGGGGCCTTTCATGCCGTACATGATAGTCAGATGACCAGCAATCATGTTCACAATAGTGGAAGGCACAAAGAAAGGGCTGATTTTACGCGGGCCGCCGTTCACCAGCGAGGTATGGTTTTCTTCTATCAGACCAAGGCCACCAATGCCGGAGCCTATAGCGGCACCGATACGGTGCGCGTTCTCGTCAGTAATGACCAGACCGGCATCCTGCATAGCCTGCATACCAGCAACAACGCCGTATTGAATGAAGGCGTCCATCTTGCGCTGATCTTTACGCGAGATAAACTCCTCGCAGTTGAAATCCTTTACTAAGCCAGCAAAACGCGTTGCGTACGCACTGGTTTCAAAATGGTCGATCGGGCTGATGCCACTCTGACCGGCAACAAGAGCATTCCAGGTAGACTCTACGGTATTGCCGACAGGAGACAACATGCCAAGACCGGTCACAACTACACGACGCTTAGACACGTTCGTCCTCCAGGGAGGGGATAAAAGAGTATCAGTGGGAACTACAGATAAAACTCAGGCGGTCGAGTGACCGCCTGGAGATGCTCACTTAAGCCTGGTGACCATTGATGTAATCAATAGCAGCCTGAACGGTAGTGATTTTCTCAGCTTCTTCGTCCGGAATCTCGGTATCAAACTCTTCTTCCAGAGCCATTACCAGCTCAACGGTATCAAGAGAATCAGCGCCCAGATCTTCTACAAAAGAGGCAGTGTTAACAACTTCTTCCTGCTTAACGCCAAGCTGCTCGCCAATGATTTTCTTAACGCGTTCTTCGATAGTGCTCATACTATTAAATTTCCTATCAAAACTCGCTTTCGCGATGGTTTTCGTAGTGTATAAAATGTTGAAAAAGATGCAACTAAATCCCGGCTGGTCAAACCACGAATTTACGTTATTTTGCGGGCATTGCCGCAAATAACGCAAATACTTTTCGTGATTATCAGACCATATACATTCCGCCATTGACGTGCAGCGTCTCACCAGTGATGTACGCCGCCTCGTCAGAGGCTAAAAATGCAACGGCACTGGCGATTTCCTGCGCGCCGCCTAAGCGACCCGCTGGCACTTCCGCCAGGATGCCCGCACGCTGCTCTTCAGTCAGCGCACGCGTCATGTCGGTTTCAATGAAACCGGGAGCCACAACGTTAACGGTAATACCACGTGACGCGACTTCACGCGCCAGTGACTTGCTAAAGCCGATCAAACCCGCTTTTGCTGCCGCGTAGTTTGCCTGACCCGCATTACCCATTGTTCCAACAACGGAGCCAATGGTAATAATTCGGCCCACGCGTTTTTTCATCATAGCGCGCATTACCGCTTTTGACAGGCGGAATACGGAAGTCAGATTCGTGTCCAGGATATCCTGCCACTCGTCATCCTTCATACGCATCAGAAGATTATCACGCGTAATGCCAGCATTATTGACTAAAATGTCCACTTCGCCAAATTCTGCGCGAATATTTCCCAACACTTCGTCAATAGACGCGCTGTCGGTAACATTCAGCAGCAGGCCTTTGCCATTGCTGCCCAGATAAGCGCTGATTGCCTCCGCCCCGCTCTGGCTGGTGGCGGTGCCAATTACCTTCGCGCCGCGCGCGACCAGGGTTTCTGCAATCGCACGGCCAATGCCGCGGCTCGCGCCGGTCACCAGCGCAATTTTTCCTTCGAAGCTCATCTTCATCCTCTTCTTACTGCTCGATCGCCGCTGACAGGCTGGCAGGTTCACCGATCGCCGTGGCCGTCAGGGTGTCTACAATTCGTTTCGTCAGGCCGGTCAGTACTTTGCCAGGACCTACTTCCAGCAGCGACGTCACGCCCTGCTGCGCCATGAACTCCACGCACTCAGTCCAGCGAACCGGGCTGTAGAGCTGGCGAACCAGTGCGCTACGGATCGCTTCAGGCGACGTTTCGCACTTTACGTCAACGTTGTTGACTACCGGCAAGGTCGGCGCGCTAAAGGTTATGGACTCCAGCGCCACAGCGAGCTTGTCCGCCGCGGGCTTCATCAGCGCACAATGCGACGGAACGCTGACCGGCAGCGGCAGCGCACGTTTTGCGCCAGCAGCTTTACAGGCTGCACCAGCACGCTCTACTGCCGCTTTGTTACCGGCAATGACGACCTGGCCAGGCGAGTTAAAGTTCACCGGCGAAACCACTTCGCCCTGAGCCGACTCTTCGCAGGCTTTAGCAATAGCCGCATCGTCCAGACCGATGATCGCCTGCATGGCGCCCGTCCCTGCCGGCACGGCTTCCTGCATCAGTTTGCCGCGCAGTTCAACCAGCTTGATCGCTTCTTTAAAATCGATCACGCCTGCACAAACCAGCGCACTATACTCGCCCAGGCTGTGTCCCGCCAGCATTGCAGGCTGAGATCCGCCTTTTTCCTGCCAAACGCGGAAAATAGCAACAGATGCGGCCAGCAAAGCAGGCTGTGTCTGCCAGGTTTTGTTCAGTTCTTCAGCAGGCCCCTGTTGCACCAGCGCCCACAGATCGTAACCGAGCGCGTCGGAAGCTTCACGAAATGTCTGTTCTACCAGCGCGTTTTCCGCTGCCAGTTCAGCCAGCATGCCCACGGTCTGCGAACCCTGACCTGGAAAAACCATAGCAAATTGCGTCATTGTTATATCCTGTTAATCAAAAACGAACCAGCGCCGAACCCCAGGTGAAGCCCCCGCCAAAAGCTTCCAGCAGAACGAGCTGGCCTGGCTTGATGCGGCCATCGCGCACCGCTTCATCCAGCGCGGTAGGCACAGAGGCGGCAGAGGTGTTGCCGTGACGGTCAAGCGTCACCACCACTTTATCCATTTCCATGCC
>DOOK01000300.1:0-3356 GCA_003512805.1 Erwinia sp.
ATCCAGAAAACCCAGACCATTACCGATCCGGCCAGCCTGAAAGCGACCTTTGTAAAGGCTGCCGGCATTAAACCGGAAGAGTATGATGCGGCCTGGAACAGCTTTGTAGTGAAATCACTGGTAGCACAGCAGGAAAAAGCGGCCGTTGATGTCGATCTGCGCGGCGTGCCTGCCATGTTTGTTAACGGCAAATACATGGTTAATAATGGTGGCCTGGATACCAGCTCAATGGATAACTACTCGCAGCAATACGCTAACGTGGTAAAATTCCTGCTGACCCAGAAGTAAGCCCTGTTTTGACGCAGCGATGACTTCAACGTCGCTGCGTCGTCTGTACCGCGCTTTTGTTTCCTCATTAAACCAACATTCTCTCGATCGCTTTTCCTGACCAAAGATCCGCTGGATCGGTTGGCCAATAATTTATATCCACATTAATGCAAATTACCTTTGAGTAAGGATCCTTAATGCAGGGATATTTAACTCATTGAAAATGATTAAATTAAATAATTAAGTCGGTCGGCAGGGCCAGCCGTATTAATATGTTATGAAATTTACACACAAAGTTATCCACAGGAAGCCGCTGCGAAGCTGGCCGCAAAACAAACGTGTCTCGCCCGGAGATATTTCATGTTTCCTGCATAGCTGTGGCATCCTTACCCTATTGTGAAATTTACCCGGAATGTGACAATCCTATGGCACAAATTGCAGAAAACCCGCTTATTCTGGTAGACGGTTCGTCCTATCTGTATCGCGCATATCATGCGTTTCCTCCGTTGACCAACAGCGCGGGCGACCCGACCGGCGCCATGTACGGCGTGCTGAATATGTTGCGCAGCCTGCTGCTGCAATATAAACCCAGCCATGTTGCGGTCGTTTTCGATGCTAAGGGCAAAACGTTTCGTGATGAACTTTTCGAGCACTACAAATCTCATCGTCCCCCTATGCCGGACGATCTGCGTGCGCAGATTGAACCTCTGCATAATATGGTCAGAGCGATGGGGCTGCCGTTATTAGCGGTATCGGGCGTGGAAGCCGATGACGTTATCGGTACCCTGGCGCTGGAAGCCGATAAAAAGGGCATTCCCGTTTTAATCAGCACCGGCGACAAAGATATGGCGCAGCTGGTCACGCCCAATATCACGCTAATCAACACCATGAACAACGCGATTCTCGGGCCGGATGAGGTAGTGGATAAATACGGCATTCCACCTTCGTTGATCATCGATTTTCTGGCGCTAATGGGCGACTCGTCGGACAACATTCCAGGTGTACCTGGCGTTGGCGAGAAAACGGCGCAGGCGCTGTTACAGGGGCTCGGCGGTATTAACGAGATCTATGAAAACCTGGATAAGGTCAGCGGGCTCTCCTTCCGCGGTGCCAAAACCATGGCCGCGAAACTGGAGCAAAACAGAGAGGTTGCCTTCCTTTCTTACCAGCTGGCGACCATCAAAACTGACGTGCCGCTTGACGCAGGCTGTGAAGAACTAACCGTTAGCGAACCTGCCGTAGAAGAACTGGCGGCGCTATTCCGTCGCTATGAATTCAAACGCTGGATAACCGATCTGGAAGAAGGTAAATGGCTACAAGGTAAAAAGAGCGGAGCGGCCGGGCAGAAAGCCCTGGCGGACCAGCCCGAAAGCCCGCAGCCTGAAGCTACCAGCATTCTCGCGACGGACGGCTACGTCACTATCCTTGACGAGGCGACCTTTGCCGACTGGCTGCAAAAGTTACAGGCAAGCGACCTGTTCGCTTTCGATCTGGAAACCGACTCGCTGGACACATTAAGCGCCAATATCGTCGGTATCGCCTTTGCTGTCGCACCAGGCGAGGCCGCCTATCTGCCGGTCGCTCACGACTATCTCGATGCGCCTACACAGCTCGATCGTAAAGAGGTGCTGGCGCGCCTGAAACCGCTACTGGAAGATAAAAAGCAGTTTAAGGTTGGCCAAAACCTGAAGTACGATCGCGGTGTCCTGAACAATTACGGTATTGAACTGCGGGGCATTAAATTCGATACCATGCTGGAATCTTACGCGCTGAACAGCGTGGTAGGCCGACACGATATGGACACGCTGGCTTCACGGTGGTTGAACCACAAAACGGTGACTTTTGAAGAAATTGCCGGAAAGGGCAAAAAACAGCTGACGTTTAATCAAATAGCATTGGAACAGGCAGCGCATTATGCGGCGGAAGATGCCGATGTCACGCTGCAACTGCATCTGAAAATGTGGTCAGAACTGGAAAAAGAACAGGGGCCTAAAGCGGTATTTGAAGATATCGAAATGCCACTGGTGACGGTGATATCCCGCATTGAACGCAATGGCGTGCTTATCGATCAGGCTATCCTGGCAAAGCATTCTCAGGAGCTGACCCTGCGGCTGGCAGAGCTGGAACAAAAAGCACACGAGCTGGCGGGCGAACCCTTTAATCTTTCCTCTCCCAAACAGCTGCAAACTATTCTGTTCGAAAAGCAGGGGATTAAGCCAACCAAAAAAACGCCTGGCGGCGCGCCGTCTACCAGCGAAGAAGTGCTGGCCGAACTGGCACTGGATTATCCACTGCCAAAAGTCATCCTGGAGCACCGCGGCCTTTCCAAGCTGAAATCAACCTACACCGATAAACTGCCGGTGATGATTAATCCGCTGACCGGACGTGTGCACACTTCTTACCATCAGGCGGTAACGGCGACAGGACGTCTGTCTTCTACCGATCCTAACCTGCAAAACATTCCGGTACGCAATGAGGAAGGGCGACGTATTCGTCAGGCCTTTATTGCTTCTGAGGGCCATCAGATCCTGGCGGCGGACTACTCACAAATCGAGCTGCGCATCATGGCGCATCTTTCTCAGGACAAAGGGCTGCTGAGTGCATTCTCTGCTGGTGAGGATATTCACCGTGCCACGGCGGCTGAAGTATTTGGCATGGCGCTGGATAAGGTGACGAACGAGCAGCGCCGTAGCGCAAAAGCCATCAACTTTGGCCTGATTTACGGCATGAGCGCTTTCGGTTTGTCACGTCAGCTTAATATCGGCGCGGGCGAAGCAAGAAAATACATGGACCTCTATTTTGAACGCTATCCTGGCGTGCTCGAATATATGGAAAGCACGCGCCAGCAGGCGGCGGAAAAAGGCTATGTTTCCACGCTGGATGGCCGTCGGCTTTATCTGCCGGATATCAAAGCCAGCAATTCAATGCGCCGCAAAGCGGCCGAACGAGCGGCAATCAACGCGCCGATGCAGGGCACGGCTGCTGATATCATCAAGAAGGCCATGATTGCTGTAGACGGCTGGCTGACGCCGCAGGCTAAACCTGACGTGAAGATGATTATGCAGGTACACGATGAACTGGTGTTTGAA
>DOOK01000300.1:3553-3979 GCA_003512805.1 Erwinia sp.
CACGATGAACTGGTGTTTGAAGTCAAAACCACGGAAATCGAGGCGGCGACGGTAAAAATCCGTGAGTTGATGGAAAACAGCATGCAGCTGGACGTGCCGCTACGTGTCGATGTCGGTGTGGGACATAACTGGGACGAGGCGCACTAATCTCAGGCCAGACTTCGGTCCGGCCTTATTTAAGGCAGCGGCAAAAAGCGCCTTATTTTACCAATATTAACCCTCAATACCCGCTGAAACCCCTGCAAGACGGCAGGCCTAAGCTGTTATCGCTCAAACATTTTTTTGTCTGGTTCGCTACCTGAAAACTATTTTTATGTGAACTGTATTAGATAAAAAAGGGTATTTCATGAAACGAAGCGGTAAAAAACCCTTTTGAGGCCTGAAAAAATCATGTAGAGTTGAAGGCGTAGGGTACAGAGGTAAGAT
>DOOK01000300.1:4167-4441 GCA_003512805.1 Erwinia sp.
CGTAGGGTACAGAGGTAAGATGTTCTATCTTTCAAACCGTTTACTTCGCGTAACCGGATTTGGCTGAATATTAGCCGCCCCAGTCGTTATGACTGGGGCGTTTTTTATTGTGCGTCGCCAGCCGAATATCAGGCTTCCGGTAACGTTTCTTCGGTAGAAGGTGGGATTTCGCTGAACCAGCTGTCCAGCTTCAGGCGTAATTTATCGACGCCCAGCTTCTTAAGCGAAGAGAAAACTTCTACCTGTACGTCGCCGACAAAACCTTTAGCCGCTT